>JAYTUR010000881.1:0-3942 GCA_043744475.1 Saprospiraceae bacterium
ATAAACCGCGAATAACGGGGATGCCCGGTCCTGGACTGTCCACATTGTTCAAACCCGTAACGGCAACGGTTATTTTTTTACGTTGTGTCATGCTTCGGTGAGTTTAAGGGTTTGCAACATTTTTGTGAAATCGTATAGGTCTTTTTCAGCGGTTTCGTTGTCCGTTTGATAAGTGTCGAGGATGTATGTCGTGATTTCAGATTCCGATTTGCCTGATTTTATCAAGCGCAATATCTCAAGTCCGATGGGATTGACGGAAAAAGAATCGCCTGTGGAGGGATTAAAAACGAAGCCTGTGTCGCTTAATGCCAGATTTTTTTTAATTTTCATATTTAGAGAGTGACTTTGTGTGATGCGAATAGTTTTATACGTTTAAAATATCATTTAGGTTCTTACTTATTGGCACACGCATTGGGTTGATTGAAGGGATTTACTCGTATTTTTCTTCAAAAACCATCAAAAGAAATCCGTGTAAATCAGTGCCATCTGTCAAATCCATGTGCCATTGCGTCATATTTGTTATTTATACGCTCAAAATTAGCCACTCATTATGTGTTTTTTTCTATGTGTCGAGACTAAGACAGAATGTGTATAGAAGTTCTAACCAACACCTTGATTTATGTGTATAATTTTGCGCCAGCCATCAGAAAGTACCCCCCTCAGTATTTTTTGAAGTTTTGAGTTTTTGAACAATATTAGTATAAATGTTGACCACAATAATGCTCAACAATTTAAAAAAAGAACAATGCAATTTTTTGAAAAAAACACCTTTTTGTGGCATATATTAGGTTGGTTAATATTCATTTTTCTACCACTTTCATTCCTGATGATGACGGATAATTTTCAGATGGAGTCATTTAATTATTATCTTTCAAGTAGATTGACGAGTGTTGGTTTTTTAATAGGTGTTTTTTATTTAAACCTTAATATTTTAACACCTAATATTTTAAAGAAAAAGAAAGTTGCAGTATCTATGCTTGTATTGGTTGCGAGTTTTGCCATTCTTATAGGTATTGATAGATTGTCGCCACAAAATCCCATGCAGCCGCCTCGTCCGCAACTGCCCGAATTGATGCAGCCTTCGTTGACATATATGCGTCCACCTTTGCCGAAAGATAGGTCGGGTTTGGCGCGTATGTTGAGTATGGTTTTGTCGTTTAGTTTGGTTGTTGGGGTCAGTAGCGGTATGGCTTTGCAGCGAGACAGATTGCGTCATGCAGAGGAAAAACAACAAATGGCGATAGAAAAAATGGCGGCGGAATTGTCGGTTTTAAAATTGCAAATCAGCCCACATTTTTTGTTTAATACTTTGAATAATATACGTTGGTTGGCACGTCAAAAATCGGTAGCTACGGAAGATGCGATTGTGAAATTATCGCAACTGCTGCGCTACATGATTTATCAATCCAGCAAAGATAAAGTCTCTTTGGAGCAAGAAATCAACCACTTGCAGAACTATATTGACCTTCAAAAAATGCGGTTGACGCATCCAGAAGCGGTTCATTTTACACAGGAAGGGACGATTGGCGGTCATTCGATAGAGCCACTTTTGTTGATTTCTTTTGTGGAAAATGCGTTTAAATACGGTTTTCACAGTCAAATTCATTCAGAAATCGTCATTTCCGTAAAAACAACGGCAGATGCCTTAGTTTTTGAAAGTCGTAATCATATTTTTGAAGAAAACAAACCCACTGAAACTGAAGATTCGGGCATCGGCATTCAAAATGTTCAAAAGCGTTTAGCTTTGCATTATCCGAATCGACATATCTTAAATATAACTGAAAAAAACGATACCTACCACGTTTATTTAAAAATAGAATGGACATGACATTACGCTGCATCGCTGTTGACGACGAGCCTTTTGCTTTGGAAATATTGGCTGATGACATTCAGAAAATATCGTTTTTGGCATTGGAAAATACGTATTTCAATGTGTTTGATGCCGAAAAACGCATAAATGAGGGCGGCATTGACCTTGTTTTTTTGGATATTCAGATGCCAATACTGAGGGGTACTGATTTTTTGCGTGGACTCGAAAATCCCCCTTTGGTTATTTTTACAACGGCTTATGAGCAGTACGCGTTGGAAGGTTTTGAATTGAATGTTGTTGATTATTTGTTGAAACCCATTCCTTTTGACCGCTTTAAAACAGCGACAGAAAGGGCGTTAGAACGATTTGAAATGCTGCAAAAAGACGCGCCTAAAATGCTTCCGCATGTGATTGTGTATTCTGAATACAATAAAATTAAAATATTTACAGATGACATTCTCTACATCGAAGGCTTGAAAGATTATGTCAAAATCTATACAACGCAAAGAGATAAACCTATTTTGACGCGCCTTAATCTCAAAAAGATAGAAGCAAAACTCCCTAAAAACGAATTTTGCCGGGTGCATCAATCCTTCATCGTAGCGTTGAATAAAATTACTTCTTTTAAAAAGAGTAAACTACAAATTGGCAAGCAGGAAATACCGATTGGGGAGCGATATTTGGCGGGTTTTGAAGGGGTTTTTATGAAATATTGATTCAAATAACGACGGCGAAGTTTTAACTTCGCCGTCGTTGTGTAGTATATATATTCTAAAATTTAAGCCCCAACATACATTACCTCTTTTACAGCCTGAATGATTTTTGATGGATTTGGCAAATAAGCTTCTACCAACGTGGCGGCATAAGGCATAGACGCATCGGCACTGTTGACACGCACGATTGGCGCATCTAAGTAATCAAATGCATATTTTTGAACCTCATAAGCGACCTCGGCAGAGATGCCAAACATGGGCCATGCTTCGTCAACAATCACAAGGCGATTGGTCTTTTTGACGGACTCAACGATGGTAGCCGCATCAAGCGGACGAATCGAGCGCAATTCAATGACTTCTGCTGAAATGCCTTCTTTTTCTAATTCCATAGCGGCATAACAGGCTTCGATGGTCATTTTATTGTATGAAACAATCGTGACATCTGTACCTTCACGACGCACAACTGCTTTGCCGATGGGCACTGTATAATCTTCATTTTCAGGTACTTCGCCGAAACTGGCGTAAGGTAATGGCTTCAATTGACCATTTTTATCTTTACCCAAATGCCATTCGCCAGAGTGGCGGTCTTGCATTGGGTAGCCGTACATCACTTCCGATTCCATGAAACAGACAGGGTCGGGGTCGCGGATAGCCGCCTTCAAAAGCCCTTTTGCATCGTAAGGGTCAACGATGGAAATGACTTTCAAACCGGGCGTGTTGCCCATCCACGATTCAAAAGTTTGAGAGTGCTGCTGCGCCAACTGTCCCGCAGAACCTGAAGGTCCACGAAAAACGATGGGGCAACTGACTTGACCGGCAGATTGCGACAATGTTTTAGCCGCATTATTCACGATTTGGTCAAATGCTAAAATGGCAAAGTTCCATGTCATAAACTCAACGACGGGCTTGAGTCCATTCATCGCTGCGCCGACACCGATGGCGGCAAAACCCAATTCAGCAATCGGGGTGTCAATGACGCGGCGTTCGCCAAATTCATCGAGTAAGCCTTCGCTCACTTTATAAGCGCCGTTGTATTCGGCAACTTCTTCACCCATAACGCAGACGAGGTCGTCGCGGCGCATTTCTTCTTGTAAAGCCTCGCGCAAGGCTTGGCGGAGTGTTATACGTCTCATTAATTGGTTGGTATTTTAATGACATTTTCACAATTAAATTATTGATAATCAATATTTTAATTGTGAAAATAATAGAATTAATAAAAATACTGAGGGGGGTATTAAATTATTTTTCTTTGTGTAAATGATATGTGTATTTTCAAAATAGCGTTTATCTTTTTAGGCGTTACACATATCGGAAACTTTTAAAATTAATGCTGTCAACTTAGTGGAAGTGCTTTGTTCAAAATCGTAGAACTTTCATTAAAACTTTCCAAAAGTTATCAACTTTTGGAAAGATGTGCAC
>JAYTUR010000882.1:0-3942 GCA_043744475.1 Saprospiraceae bacterium
CAAATTCTATTGATGCAAACATTGGTTTGACGCATTTCCCTTTCAAAACTTTGAAATTATTGATTGAAGAAGGCGCATCGGGTTTCAAGGGTTATGTTGACGGTTCGGTGCATATTGATGGACCTTTAAAAGCCGTCAATACTGAGGGGTCTCTTAGATTGCGCGGTGCCGAAGTAATGATTGATTATTTAAAAATTCCAGTCATTGTCAAAGATGAAACGGTAAAAATTACGAATACAATGTTTGATGCTTCGGGCGGAAAAATTTATGATAAATTCGGCAATTTTGCCACCATTCAAGGCGGTTTGACGCATAATCGCTTTAAAGACTTTGGTTTAAGCCTCCGAGCAATTAGCAAAAATTTCTTATTTCTGAATACGACTGCACTTGACAATCCACTCTATTATGGCGTGGGTATTGGCGAAGGTGACATTACCTTTTCGGGTGATTTCAAACAAACGGATATTTTAATTAAAGCAAAAGCGGGTAAAGGACGTGATGAAAAGGGGAAAGAAATTAACACAAACATTACTTTTCCGTTTCAAAATTCTCAATCTGCTTCTGAAACACGTTTCGTTACTTTTACAAATAAAAATATAAATACTGAAACAAAGGACAGCAGCGATGCAAAGCCGAAAGTGAGAGATTTACGAGGTGTCAGCCTTGATATGCAACTTGAACTGACACCTGATGCAGAAGCATCCTTAGTTTTTGATGAAGTGGCGGGTGACAATATCAAAGCGCGTGGGACAGGAAATTTTAGAATGACCATTGACCGTTCGGGTCAGTTGAGCATGAATGGCGAATATCAAATTGAACGCGGGGATTACTTGTTTACATTACTCCGTTTAGTGAATAAAAATTTTGCAATTAAACGCGGTGGGACAATTCGGTGGAATGGTTCACCTTTCGATGCCACGCTTAATATTGATGCAGAATATAAGGATTTGACAACATCGCCTTACAATTTCATATCGGAATATGTCAACTCACAAGATGGTTCTGAAGTGGCAAGTCGTAAGCCGACCAAAGTTGGTTTGACCTTAAAATTGACAGGTGACTTACAAAAACCTGATATTAATTTTAACCTTAATTTCCCTCAACTACAAGGGCAGTTAAAGTCTTATGCTGAAACCAAATTGCGGCTTTTGCAACAAGACCCGAACGAACTCAATAAACAGGTGTTTGGTCTCATCGTTGTCGGTTCATTTTTGCCGACGGGGTTTGGAGTTTCTCAAATTCGTTCAGGTGGCATCAATACCTTGACAGAAACAGCATCAAATGTCTTATCGAATATGCTCAACAAACTTGTCAAGGAATATATATCGGGTTTAGATATTCAAGTTGGTTATAATTACTATCAATATGACCTTGTTGATGCAGCCAATCCGCTTGCAATTGGTACAGGACAGCAATTCCGTCTTCGTGGTAGCTATACAGTCAATGACCGCGTTACGATTAGTGGTGGCGTGGGTGTTGACCAAGGTGAATATGTACAAGCCATTTCAGCCAATAAAAGTAATGTTTTTGTCGGCAGTGACTTCTATTTGGATTATGATTTGAGTAAAGACAGGCGTTTGAAACTGCGTGTTTCATACATTCGAGATCAAGATGTGCAAGGGCTGCGTGATAAACCCGCCGTTGGTATCCGTTACCAACAAGAGTTTAATTCTTTTGAGGAGTTGTGGAAAAGTTTAGGTAAATGATGAATGATGAATGATGAATGTTTTATCATTCATCATTCATCATTTATCATTTATCCGAAGATTTCAGTACCTGCAAAGTGGAAAGCACCTTCGATGACTGCGTTCTCATCTGAATCAGAACCGTGGACAGCATTTTCGCCAATGCTTGTTGCATATTTTTTGCGGATAGTACCTTCTGCTGCGTTTGCAGGGTTAGTCGCACCGATGAGTGTACGGAAGTCTTCAACCGCATTGTCTTTTTCGAGAATAGCAGCTACGATTGGGCCACTTGACATAAACTCTACCAATTCACCATAAAAAGGACGTGCAGCGTGGACTGCATAGAATTCACCTGCTTTTTCGGCAGAAAGTTTTGTGTATTTCAAGGCGACGATTTTGAAACCAGCTGCATTGATGTCGTTTAAAATTGCGCCAATATGACCATTTTTAACCGCATCGGGCTTAATCATCGTGAAAGTTCTATTAGTTGTCATAACAAATCGAAATTAGAAAAATTAAATTAATTAATTGACTGTGAATGATTTATGCGAATAGAAATTTACAATCTGTATAAAAATTTCCTTTCACGCCGCAAAGGTATATTTTCCATTTACAGAATTTTAAGAATTGTCAAAAAAAATGAAATCAAACACAGAAAATAACTTGATAAGACAATAACTAAATATCATTTTGCTAATCCATGATTTTTTGTGACATTTGCACCTTCAAAAAAGCAAGTTATGACAATTGATGACGTAAAAGACCTTTTAGGAACGCCCAAAAACATCTGTATCACATCGCACCGCAACCCTGATGGCGATGCGATTGGTTCGTCATTGGGTTTATATCATTATTTAATTCAGTCAGGACATAAGGTAACGGTCATTTTTCCTTCGGATTTTCCTGTTTTTTTTGGTTGGTTGCCTGATTCTGAAAAAATAGTGATTTCAGATGCGGATATATTTCGAGCTCGGACAGCCTTGCAAGCTGCTGATATCGTTTTTGCCCTCGATTATAATGCGCTTGACCGTGTGGATAAAATTGGTGAAATTATTAGATCCCTCAGTAAAACGCCTAAAATTTTGATAGATCATCACCGTGAACCTGAATTGTTTGCGGATTATATGCTTTCGGATATTACAGCGTCTTCAACATGTGAATTGGTTTACGATTTTATTTACTTACTCGATGATACTGATAAAATAACCACAATTGTGGGTGAATGCCTTTATACAGGCATTGTAACAGATACAGGTTCTTTCAAATTCGCTACTTCGCCGAAATTATTCCGCATTGTTGCCAATCTTTTGGAATGTGGCGTAGAAGATTATCGTTTGCAAGACTTGATTAACAATTGTTTACCTGAACGCAATCTGCGGTTGCTCGGACATTGTTTGGCGAACAGAATGGAAGTTTTGCCTGAATATAAAACAGGAATCATTGCTTTGACAAAGAAAGACTATGAAATTTTCGATATTCAACGCGGTGATACTGAGGGGGTCGTCAACTATTTATTGTCTATGCGTGATGTCAAACTTGGCGTTTTTATCATGGAACAGCCTACAATAGTAAAGATTTCGATGCGTTCAAAAGGCGATTTTAATGTGCAAGAAATGTGTCGAGACCATTTTAACGGCGGTGGACATAAAAATGCTTCGGGTGGTTATTCGTATCAAAGTCTAAAATTTACAACTGAAAAATTAAAAAATCTTTTACCAATATATAAAGATAAATTAAATGCTTAAATGCGTGTATTTAAAGAATTTACCCTTGCAATTCAACCATTCAACAATATAACAATACAACAATATAACAATTATTAATTAAAAAATCTTTGATGAAAAATTTTAAAAATTTCTTTTTACTCCTCATTATCGTTGCATCTGTTGCAGCTTGTAAGAAAAAAACACCAAGCGGTTTTGCTTATACGATACACAAAGCGGGGACAGGTGCGACTGCCAAGATTGGCGATGCTGCTTTTTATGACGTGCTTTTGCACAAAGATGACTCTTTGATGTTCTCAACAATTAAAGAAGGACAAGAAGCTCGTTCAATGGTAGAAGACCCGAAAACAGCAAAAGACCCATTTTTCAAATTGACTCAAGAAGCATTATTGACATTGAAAGTAGGTGATTCTGCGACTTTTATCATGCCTCTAGATACATTCAAAATCAAACCTCAAGGTTTAGAAGGTGCAAAAGTGGCTAAATTGACCATCATTTTGCGTAAGGTTAAATCTAAAGTAGATGTTGAAAAA
>JAYTUR010000883.1:0-3941 GCA_043744475.1 Saprospiraceae bacterium
GAATACTCCCAACTAAGAGCCAGTAGAGGGACTCGAACCCCCGACCAGCTGATTACAAATCAGCTGCTCTACCAACTGAGCTACACTGGCTTATTGTTTATTTTCCAAAGAGTATTACAGGTAAAAGAACATTTATGATAGCGACTTTCCTAGTGATTTTTCATTCCCAAAAGGCGTTTCTCAAAAAGCGTTGCAAAGATATAGCTATTTTAAAACCTTGCAAACTTTTTTCAAAAAAAATTTATTTATTTATCTTTTTACTCATTTTAAACCTCAATCGAATTGGCTTTAGTTATCTTTTCATAAAGACGTGCCCCCTCAGTATCCAGCCTGTTTTTGGTCTCTAAATCTACTTTTAACAAGCCAAATCGGTAGGTTGGTCCCAAATGCCACTCAAAATTGTCAAATGTTGACCAATGAATATAGCCCTTAACAACAACGCCGTCGCTAATCGCATCATGTATGACCTTTAAATAATCCTTTATAGCTTGAACTCTTACAGCGTCATCATATGTACAAATACCATTTTCAGTGATGATAATGGGCTTTTTGTACTTCTTATGGAAACGATGTAATATGCGTCCTAAGGCTTGCGGTTTATATGCCCACATCTTATCGTGCGCGACACCCATTTTGTCCAATTTGCCTGGACGATGCACTTCTGAAATCGGGCGTGGGTCAAAAAGCACTTGCGCATAAAAACTCAATCCCCAAAAATCAACCTTCTCAAAAAGAGAAGCAGACCATTTATTGAACCAATAATCTACAATTTTTGCAACAGGATAGCTGAATATATTCGTGCCTTTCATTGATGCTGTATTCAGCGAAATACCAACTGGTTTATTTTTATCATTCACTTTCAATAATGTATAAACCGTATTGTGCGCAATACTCATATTTCGCAGTACCTCATTTGCCTGTCCAACGCTTTTTTTAAAAGGTGGAAATACCCCTAAAATATATGCATTCATTGCATAGACATTTGGCTCATTAAACGTATTCCAATACGAAACATATTTACCAAAATGAAAAATGCACTTTTTGACAAAATCCATGAAAAAGCCAACGTTCTCTTCATAAAGCCAACCGCCTTTCGCTTCAAACCACTTTGGGTTCGCAAAATGATGCAATACAAACATGATATCCGTGCCACCATCTGTCAATTGCTGAAAGAAATGCCGATAGGCAACAACCGTTTCATGATGAAAACCACCATAAGGTTCAGTCTGTAAACGCGCCCAATCAACACTGCACCGATAAACCGTTCCAAAACGCCGAATATGTTGCACGTCTTCACTGCGGCGCAACTCATGGTCAGCCGTTCGGTCAAAAACATGACCATCACGGGCATGTAAACCTTTGAAAGAATGCTCGGAAGCTGTTTCTATTTGAGCAGAGGCAGTAGATGTACCCCAGAAAAAGTCTTGTGGGAATTGAAGAAGCATATTATTTTAACTTGTTTTTAAGGCAATGATAAGGTTTTTTTGAATTAAAGTACAATTTGATGTGGTTACAATCACTAATAAACCAATAAACCTATAGGACCGAACAATCCTATATTCATCAAGCCTTTTTTCTTCCCTTTAAAATGATTGCATAATGTGTGACCTGAAGCTGTGAAGAAGAAAACCACAATTAAGCTAATCACTTTTTTCATTTTTAAAAATCGTTTTGTAGGAAAAATATGTATTTCAAAAAAAATACTGAGGGGTATCTTTTTTGAAACTGTCAATGACATTATTTGTAAAACATTGATTATCAAGTGTGTTATTAGATTATTTTTCTAAAACGGCTAAAATCTCATCATGTACTTGTTGCAAAATACCATTAGGGATTTCATGCCCAACACCGTCCAACCAAACCATTTTTGCATGAGGTATCAAAGGAGCGTAAATTTTTGCATGAATGGGTGGCACTAATTTATCATCTATACCATGTAAAATGAGAGTAGGTACTTTAATTTGCAGCAATTCTTCCAGCCGAGAACCCGACGCAGCAATAGCACAATATTGTTGATACCGCGCGTTAGGGTTTTGCCCATTGCGTTCAAGAATACTCCATGAAAACAACTGTTGGAAATAGGTTTCGTTAAAAGGATATTTCGTACCCGACAATTTTCGATAAGTGTTCACATAAGCCTCAACCGTCACTTCACCGTCGAGTATTTCGTGTTTTATTTTAACTTTTTTGACCAAAAAAGGCATGAATCGAAGCAACATTTTAGCCGAAACTTTACGAACTGCTTTCGGATTGAGCATATATCCTGAAGACATGATAGAAGTCAAACTCAACACTTTTTCTGAATGTGACAACACAATCCTTTGGGCAATCATACCCCCCATTGACGCGCCAATGATGTGTGCTTTTTTAATTTTCAGTGATTCTAAAAGACCGACGGCATCGCTTGCCATATCTTCGAGTGTATAAAGACGGCTTTTGTGCCACTCGTTTATCCACGTCGAAAGTCCAATGTCTCGATTGTCAAATCGAATGACATAATAGCCTGCTGCAACCAAAGGCTCAATAAAAGCCATTGACCACATAACACATTGAGCATCAAGCCCCATAATCAATAAAATGGCTGTATTTTCTGGCTTACCAAAGGTTTCGTAATAAATTTCGATGCCGTTGATTTGGGCTTTTGCCCCAATATGTTGCAATGAATTTTTCGTTTGCATGAAGAACAATTATCTGTTTCGATTTAAGTACGGAGTAAAAATACTGAGGGGGTAAATTACAACGCAATCCCACCATTAACCCCTAACACCTGTCCACTGATAAACGATGCTTCATCTGATGCTAAAAACAAATAAGTATAGGCAATATCGAGTGGCTGTCCTGCACGACGGGCAGGTATTTGGGCAATCGTAGCCTTTCGCATTTCTTCTGGAATCGCGTCCGTCATATCCGTCATGATAAAACCGGGGGCAACAGCATTGGCTGTAATATTGTACTTGCCCAATTCTTTTGCCCAAGTGCGGCACATCGCAATCAGACCCGCTTTGGTGGCGGCATAATTCGTTTGTCCAAAAGCACCATGAACGCCGTTGATAGACGAAGCGCATAGAATACGCCCGTATTGTCGTTCGCACATATAGGGAACGACAGCTTTCGTACAGTTAAAAACGCCTGTTAGATTGACATCAATCACTTGTTGCCATTCGCTGTGTGCCATTTTTAAAAGGCTTTTATCGCGGGTAATACCTGCATTATTGACCAAAATATCCACTTTTCCGTATTCTTCAACGATACCAGCCACCGCTTTTTCAATGCTTTCAACGTCCGTTGTGCTGATTTTTTGAAATGCGCAATTGAAACCTTGCCCCCTCAGTATGGAAGCAGTTTCTTCGCCGACATCGAGCAAATCCCAGATGATAACCGTTGCGCCTTCTTGACAAAAGACTTCGGCTGTTGCTTTACCGATGCCGCGTGCGCCTCCCGTGATGATAGCGACTCTGTTTTTTAATCTTTCCATTTTTTTATTTTAACGCATAGTCACATTTAACACATAAATATTTTATTTTCAATTATTTATAAAATTATTTGTGCTATTGGGCAATGTGCTTATTGAATTTTGATTTTAATTGAACTGCAAAACTATCCATTCTAAAACGACGACAGGTTTATCCGAGCCTTCCATTTCCATAACGCCATCAATTTCAATTTTAACCCCATTTTTGCCATAATCTGCTACACTTTTAAAATGTGCTTTCAATCGAATCCGACTATTAACAGGCACGACACCCGTAAATCGCACTTTATTCAAACCATAATTAATACCCATTTTGCTGCCTTCAATCGTAAAAAGGTCTTTTGCAAAATGAGACGCTAACGACAATATCAAAAAGCCGTGTGCGATGGTTGTTTTAAAAGGACCCGCCGCCGCTTTTTCAGGGTCAATGTGAATCCATTGAAAGTCGAGGGTTGAATCCGCAAATGTG
>JAYTUR010000884.1:0-3935 GCA_043744475.1 Saprospiraceae bacterium
GACCGATTGTTTACGACAATGATACCATGCCAGCGGCAAATATGGCTTTCCATTGGTTGGCGAATGATGTATTGAAATCGAGCATTAAGTCTTTCGTTATGCTTAACAAAGCTAAAAACTATGATGACTATGCAAAAGCAATCGAAGGCTATAATGTACCTGCCCAAAACTTCGCCTTTGCTTGTAAAAACGGAGACATAGCCTTGCGCTTGGGCGGCATTTTCCCCATAAAAGCAAAAGAACAAGGGCGTTTTGTGCAAGATGGTTCGAGTTCTGCCAACGCTTGGAAAGGATTTGTGCCTAAGGATATGAATCCTTATTATAAAAATCCACCGCGTGGATTCGTTTCTTCTGCTAACCAAAAATCAACGGACGAAACGTATCCTTATTACTACGATTCTGAAAATTTTGAAGCCTATCGTGGGCGCATTGTCAATAACATGTTGTCAAAAATGAATAACATTACGATTGACTCGATGAAGAAGATGCAAAGCAGTAGTTTCAGTCTTATGGCTCAAGAAGCCTTGCCAACGATGCTTAATTTGTTGGATACCAATGCTTTAACGGCTGAAATGAAACCTATTTTGGCGGCTTTGAAAACTTGGGATTATACCTACGATGCTGATAATGTCGCGCCTATTTATTTTGAAGAATGGTTCAAAGCCTTTTACAATGACGTTTGGGATGAAATATTGACAAGACCTGAAAAAGACCGCGTATTGAAACCCACAACGTGGCGAACCATTGCGATACTGAGGGGTGACGCAAACAATAAATTTTTTGATATTCAAGCAACTAAAGATAAAAAAGAAATTGCAAAGGATTTGTTGGGTAGCAGTTTTAAAACTATGGCAGCAGAAATTGTCAAAGTGCAAGCAGAAATCAAGGCGAAATATCCTGATAATCCAACATTGATTTGGACGCATTATAAGGATACTGAAATTCCACATATTGCCAATATTCCCGGTATGGGACGTACTCATCTTGCCAATGGTGGTTATGCAAAATCAATCAATGCGGTTAAGAAAAACCATGGACCATCGTGGCGTATGATTGTCGAATTAACACAAGATGGACCACATGCTTATGTTGTTTATCCAGGCGGACAATCGGGTAATCCAGGGAGTAAATATTATGATCAATTTGTAGATACATGGACAAAAGGCGAATATTATGAAGCGATTTTTATGCGTAAAGCAGATGAAAAACACGCTAATTTAATAGCCGTTCAAGAATTTTTTAAAGCGCAATAGATTGAAAATCAAATTTTTAACAAAAATAAATTCTATTAAAATGGCAGATAAAAGTAAAATATCGTTTGATGACATTCAAAATCAAATGGGTAACTTGAAAAATATTGGAGATGAATTTGGCAATGCAAAAGAAAAAGCCCTAGACGTTGAAGCGCACAAAGAGACAGCCAAAAAGGTGAGCAAGACGATAAAAGAACAAGTCATGTCTTTTTTGACGGGCATGACCTCCGTTGCTTTGCTCGGTATTTTAGCGCAAATACTGTTTCCTTGGTGGACAATCGCCATCGTTGGTTTTTGGGTGGGTTATTGGATTGCAGATACACCTTTGAAGAGCTTTGCTTATGGTTTTGTGTCCATGTTTCTTGTTTGGAGCATCTATGCGGGTTATCAAAGTTCAGCCAATGGCGGTTTAATGTCGAATACTATTTCGGGTATGTTGGGTGGTAAATTGAGCGGCACGCAGTTAATTTATGCCACAGGTACGTTAGGCGGATTGGTTACAGGTTTAGCAACTTTGTCAGGCGCTTTGTTGCGGCAATTTTTGAAAAAAGAAGCATAAATAAGATTTTCAAGACGAAATCATTATTTTTGTGCTTTCTAAGTAGTACGGTTGAAATAAACAGGGTTAAATTTATTACAAGCCCGTCAGGGCTGTCCCCGTTTATAGAATGAAAAATCCCGCCTTATTTTAAAGGTGCGTAGCACCGTCACCGACAAAATAACGACATATATCATATATTGGGTGTCGGTGTTACGCACCTTTAAAATAAGGCGGGATTTTTCATTCTATAAACGGGGACAGCCCTGACGGGCTTGTAATAAATTTAACCCTGTTTATTTCAACTGTACTACTTACTAATGATGATGTATCGTTAAAAACTAAAGTGAAATAGGTATTTAAGCGTATTTTAAATTGAAACGCGCAAAAAACTTATTTCACTTTTTTTTGATAAAAAAATTTATACGATAAATAATTAATATTTAATACCTTTAATCATATATTTTTATGAAAAGAATTGCCACTATTTCTATTTTTTTAATCGGTTGCTTGACGGCAAGTTTTTCACAATACAGTCGCTCTTATGACACCACGTTTTCAGTCGTAACACTTTCTGCCCCTCAAAGTTTTTATTTAGACAGCCGCATTGTTTCTCAAATAAATGGTCGTTCGCGATTGACTATACCTGTTCAGTTACCAGAAGGGGCAATTCGTTGGTACTATTCCTTTGTAGCTCTGGAATCCAAAAACGAACCGATGGAATGGGTTGGTTTGGCTGCACAATTGACTAAATTAGTGGATAAAACGGGCATTTCTGCTGCTTTTATCAGCCGATTTGTGAACCCGACGGGCACAGCCGCTTGTGATATTTATGTACTGGATACTGAGGGGGGACATTTTTTTGAAGAAAAAGAGGATAAAAAATGGCAATATGACCGCAACACCTCACGGTTAAATATGACAGGTGGCGTGGTAGAATCTTATGTTTCAAAGCCTAATTTCATTGTCGGTATGTCCAATCCAAGTTTAAAATTAGGCATCAATATCCGTATTGAAATTACAGCCGTGGTCGCGAAATTGTCGCCTAAATACAATGCCAACCGGCAGCTAAAAGACGCGTCGCGTGAACCACTGTGGTCAGGTGCGCAACGGGAGGCTTTTTTCCATGATTTTAAATCCAGTTTTGAAGGAAAAATGACCCCCTCAGTATCGGAGGTCTCAATGTGTATGATGTCGAAAGTGATTCATCATTTTACACCAAAGGAGTTTGAGGCGAATGCAAAAGTTGAAAAGGAAGCCTTACTTTCTTGGATAAAAAAAGATTGTTATATTGAGACGCATAATGAAAGTTTAGAGATAAGAATGGCTGAATTGGATGATATGAAGTTGAAAATCAATGAGTTAGAACAAGTAGGTGATTTTGTAGGTATGGCGGCACTTGCAGAAAGAGCTGCCTTGGTATTCCCTTCCGTTGCCATTCAAACGAAACAAACTCGTGCATTGCTGTTGGCAAACGAGCTGAGTAAGGCGCAAATACTTGCGGAGTCTTTGGCGCGAAACAATGAAGCAGATTTAGAGATTCAGTTGAATTTGGCGCATATCTATCTTTTATCGAATCAATATAAAGAAGCGGAAAAGCAGTATAAGAAATTCCAAAGTCGGCTTTTATCTGCTTCAAATGGCTCTCATACTGAGGGGGTGACTTGGGAACAAATGGTGGCTAAGGATTTCGATTTTTTTATAAAAAATAAGATTTATAGTGGTTATTTTTCGAATATCAAGAAGAAGTTGAAGATAAAATAGTTATTGGTGTATTGGTTATTGGTGTATTGGTTATTGGTGTAAAGGGTTTTCCTATAAAAATAGCTGAACAGTTACTCACTGATTTTTGCTTCGCAAAAAAGGCGTGCATTGAGAAAAATCTATCAGAGCGACGTTCATTTTCTAAGAAAAATCAAAGATTTTTCTCGGAAAATGAACGTCGCTCTAAAAAAAAACTTCTTTTTACGCTTTTCGAGCGCAGCGAGAAACAGTGAGTAGCTGATAATTTAAAGGTTTTTATTTTTATAGCAAAGCCCTTTATTGGTGTATAGGTTATTGGTGTAACCGTCTTGATGGATAACCAATAACCAATACACCAATGACTATTTACTCGCTTCTTCTGCATTAGCGGTTGCTTCTGC
>JAYTUR010000885.1:0-3921 GCA_043744475.1 Saprospiraceae bacterium
TACAAAGACTCCAATAGAATTTACTCTTACACGCTTTTTTTTGCTTGCAAAAAAACAGTGAGTCATATAAATTTATTTGTTCCACATGCTTAATTCAATAAGTTATCAACAAAATCATGGCAACAAAATCATTTTTCTGCATAGATGCCCACACTTGTGGCAATCCTGTTCGCTTAGTGGCGGGCGGTGGTCCGATACTGAGGGGGGCAAATATGAGTGAGAAAAGGCAGCATTTTCTAAAAGAATTTGACTGGATTCGCAAAGGTTTGATGTTTGAACCGCGTGGACACGACATGATGTCGGGCAGCATCCTGTATCCACCGAGCGACCCACAGAATGATATAGGTATTTTGTTCATAGAAACAAGCGGTTGTTTGCCCATGTGCGGTCATGGTACGATTGGCACAGTGACGATTGCCCTTGAACAAGGCTTAGTTACGCCTAAAAAAGAAGGTATTTTGAACCTTGAAGTGCCTGCCGGCGTGGTAAAAGCGACGTATAAAATGGAAGGGAATAAAGTGAAATCGGTGCGGATTACCAACATCAAATCGTACCTGCATACTGAGGGGGTCGAAGTCGAGTGTTCGGGTCTGGGCAAATTGAATTTAGACGTGGCTTACGGTGGTAATTTTTATGGCATCATTGACCCGCAAGCGAATTTTAAGGGCATGGAACACCATACAGCCGACCAATTAATTAGCTGGAGTCGTGAAATTAGGAAAAAAGTGAATAAACAATATACTTTCGTGCATCCCGAAAACGCGACCATCAACGGCATGAGTCACGTGCAATGGACTGGCAAAACCCTTGACCCGACTTCAACGGCGCGCAACGCTGTTTTTTATGGCGACAAAGCGATTGACCGCTCGCCTTGTGGCACGGGCACTTCGGCGCGTATGGCACAATGGTATGCACAAGGCAAATTGAAAATGGGCGACGAATTTATCCATGAAAGCATCATTGGCTCAAAATTTATTGGTCGTATTGAAGAAGAAACGATACTTGATGGCAAAAAAGCCATCGTACCGAGTATAGAAGGTTGGGCGATTATTCATGGTTTTAATCACATTATTTTTGATGATGAAGACCCCTATATTCACGGTTTTCAAGTGATTTAACGAAAAATCAATAAAAGTTTTTATTTTTTATTTACTTATGTTACGCACTAAACAGATTTCGCACTGTTTTTTGCTTCGCAAAAAAAGCGTACAAGAAAAAGAACCTATCAGATCGAAGTTAATTTTGAATCGTAAAACGATTCAAAATTAACTTCGGTCTAAAAAAAAACTTTAAAGCACGTATTTCGAGCGAAGCGAGAAACAGTCAGTATGTTGTCCCTAGCGTAACATCAGTTATTTAGTTAACAATTTAAGATGACTACACACAAATTGCACCGACTGATTCTTTTAATCATCGCTATCCCCCTCAGTATTTGGCTGATCTGGCGCGGCTTTCGAAATGAGAAAGACCCAATTTGGCAGGAAACGGCTGATTTGTTGCATCAAAACATTGAAACAGTTGGTCAATCGCCCGATTCGTTGCGCATTTTGTACAATCGGTTTCATGCGGAAGACTCTTTGCCCGATTCGATTATCATGGGTTTGATTTCTAAACCCTACTTGCCAACCATGGCTTTTGACAAGTTTAAAAACTATTTCAATTATATTTATGAGCGTCGTTTTATCATTATTTCTGGCGTAACGGGTGCGGGAAATTCGACCTTGGTTGACCGTATTGCGAATATGATTGCCAGCGATATTGATCCTAATGCTAAGGAAAAGCGCAAAATGGAAATTCTATGCGCGCCACAATTTGACCTTGATTTGCACCACCGTTATATTGGTTATTATGAAAAAAAGACCTTTGTGAGAGGAGATTTACTCAAGTTTTGGGATAGATGCAAGGCGCATCCGTCGCAACGATTTGTTTGTATGATTGATAATTTTGATAAAATAAACCCCGAAACCCTTTTAGGACCAGAGCTTTGGCAAAAATTGGATGACCCGACTTATAATGTTGTTTTTGGCAGTGATACGATAACGATTCCAAGTAATTTCTATTTGTTATGCGTGACTCATGCTGGTATTGGTCAAAAAATAGAGATGAACAACGAGCATTTTAAACGTTTTGGCGGTCAAGTTAATTTGCCACCAACGGCTGTTGAGTTGGTTTTGGCATTAAAATCTAAGAAAAAAGAAGTTGAAAAGGATTTGGCGACCCCTCAGTATAACGAGCAAAAAGACATTGCTAAACTTAAAAATCAACTTAATCAACTCAATGACACGTCCAATTTGCAGCGTTTTGTTTATTTTTTTACAAAAGCCAATGAATTTATTACCCAAAAATATACTTCGGGGCATCAATTGGGGCAGTGGAGTGATGTCCGAAAGCAATATATGCCAAAGGATTTTGAGCAATTACAGAACATATTTATCAATCATGTCAACGCATTTCATCCGCAAAGAGAGTTGCGAAAAGAGGATTTTGAACCCATCTTGTTTTCAATGGACAATGAAGGAGATATTGAAAACTCAAGTCCTGTTTGGCGGGCTATTGATAAATTAACAACTTGGGGTTTTGCTTCGGAATTGGGTGTTGCGGGTTCATTTGCCTTGATTTCTGCTGTTTTTGGTTGGTGGTATTTTAGGCGGCGGCATGAATATATCAAGGACTTTACGGATAAAATCTATGGTTTTATGAACGATTATGAACAAAACGTCAAGTCACATGACCACCTTGTTGCCGAAATAAAAGATTTGAAAAGAGAGTTTGACGACCTTGTTTTAAGCCAAAAAGTCAATTACAGCGAAGCCTCGTTTTTTTACGGTTTTTTGGACGATAAAGTTAGAGGCATCGAAATTGGTCGTGAAATCAATGAAAGTTTTTTGAAATTATTAGATGCTTTTTTAGACGACAATGTGTTGACGGAATCTGAATATGCAAAACTCAATCAGTTTTTAGAGAGCATTCGTTTCAAAATTCCGACCCCTCAGTATGTAGCTTATAAAAAACAAATTGACGATATTTATCAGCAGTTTGGCGAGCGGGATCAATGATTAGTGTTGTATGATGATTTTTTTTGTAAAATGTTGATTATCAATATTTAAAGAAATGAAATAAAGACCATTTGCAATTCCGTCTGTCGGTATTTCAACGTTTACCCCATTCTGAATTGTTTTTTCAAACAAAATGCGTCCTAAGCAGTCCATAAATTTATATTGTTTGTAACTACCATTTCCCCAATTGTTTATAGATATATTTAATGACGAATGCGTAGGATTTGGGTAAACCTCAAACATCGGTGTTTTGATATCAGTCACTTGCACGGGGTCACACACATTACTCGTCAGTAGGCTAGCGCGAAAACCATTCAGCGAAGCCCACATACGTGCTTTTTGTCCATTCGTAAAAAAAGACATACAATCGTCATTGGTGTAGTCCATATAATTGCGAAAATAATCTAAGGAACTGCCGCAAGAACCCACTAAATCGGTTGGACATCCTTCATGTGGACTTGCTTGACGGGGTGTATCTTCGACTTCATCGTCGTCAATACAAGTCGTATCGCTGCCCCAAATATGCAAAAGATTGAAATAATGACCGATTTCATGCACCGCGATACGTCCATTTTGACGACCATCTCTCAGACTACCGACTGTTCCAAATGCTCTATAATCAATGACGATACCGTCTTCTTTGGGTCGAATCAGAGCCTTGGCGGGCGACGAAGCAACGCCAAGAAAGTTATTATTGAAAGCACAGACCCATATATTGAGGTATTTTTCAGGATTCCAAGCATTTGAACCGCCTTGTGCCGTATAAAAAACACGGCGGCTAACTGTATCGAAATAAGTAGAGCCAATATTGGTAAAACTTGTTTGCCGACGGACAATACCCGTTGTCGCATTATTATTCGTATCA
>JAYTUR010000886.1:0-15443 GCA_043744475.1 Saprospiraceae bacterium
TACCCATTAATATGGTCGTGATGCAGATTTTGGATGCGGCTGTGCAATCTTCAAAAAGTCATAAAACAGTGTTTTTAAGGTAGTTGTAATCAAATCAAGATGAAAAATACAACAAAAATATTGTTAGGGACATCGCATATCACAATCCTTTTAGCTTGTTTAGCCCTAAAACCCGCTGAATTAAGAGCAGGATTATCAGAAATCAAGAAAAAGAAAAAATCATGTCAAACAAAACATTGACTCATGCCCAAATCAAACAATACAATCAAGAGGGCTACTTGATTATAAAAGGATTTTTTAACGCCGAAGAATCCAAAAAGCTGTATCAAACGGCTATTGAAGACAGCGCTGTAAGTAAACACGCGATAAATGTGAATGACAGCACAGGCAAACGCAGCAAGCTGTCTCTGTGGTACAAACCAGGCAATGATGTCTATGGTTTGTTGACACGGGGCGAAACTTTGGTTGATTCAGTAGATAAATTGCTCGATGGCGATGCGCCCGTTTGTCATTTTCATTCAAAACTGATGCAAAAAGAACCGCGTGTGGGCGGTGCATGGGAATGGCATCAAGACTATGGCTATTGGTACAAAAATGAGTTCCTTTTGCCCGATCAAATGATGTCCGTCATGGTCGCAATAACCGATGCGAACAAAGAGAATGGCTGTTTGCAGGTCATCAGGGGGTCGCATAAATTGGGTCGGGTTGAACATGGGTTTGCTGGCGAACAAGTGGGTGCTGCGCAACGCTACGTGGATTTGGCTTTAAAAACGATGGATTTGGTCTTTGTGGAATTGAAATCGGGTGATGTTTTGTTTTTTCACAGCAATCTATTACACCGTTCGGAAGCCAATTTATCGGAAAAGCCGCGTTGGTCAATGATTTCGTGCTATAATAGAGCGTCGAATGTGGGCTACAACGATTCAGCATCGTCTTCATCGAGCATTACGCCCATTGATGTCGTGCCAGACGATG
Source organism: Saprospiraceae bacterium (assembly GCA_043744475.1). Classification (GTDB taxonomy): domain Bacteria; phylum Bacteroidota; class Bacteroidia; order Chitinophagales; family Saprospiraceae; genus JAAFJT01. The sequence continues at coordinate 976 of JAYTUR010000886.1, forward strand.
CGCTTTTGACATGGGATGCCGCAGGACTTGTCGAAGAGGATGCCGATTTTCTACGTAAAGAAGCTGATGTTGCCTTGAAATAGACCCCTCAGTAGTTTGTCAAAATGAAAAATCCATTTTAAACGCAATCCATCTTAAGGCAGTTATCATTCAAACAACATCGCATACAATAGTCGGAAATTATACGCTCAACCGCGGGTACGTTTATCTCATTAGTGGCATCGCTGCATTGGGTGGGGTTTTGTTTGGCTTCGATTTAGTCATCATTTCGGGTACGGTGTCTTTCTTTAAAAATCATTTTCAACTCAATGAATTTCAGACGGGTTGGGCTGTCGGGTGCATCAATTTAGGTACAGCCTTGGGGGCTTTGATGAAAAAACAAAAACGCGTGATGTGTATTTGACAGGTGAAGCCAATTTTGAGGTAACACATACGGTTTTGGTAAAATCTTTTTTAGGATATATTTACAGCGATATTCTGAGAAGGTTGTCTCAAAAGGTTAAATGGTTGTATGGTCTTTAGACCTATAAAATATTGATTTTAATACAATTAAACATATAAAAACCATTTAACCATACAACCATTTTTTCTGATGTTATTGCAAAATTATCGCTCAATTCTTTTCTAACTAATGAACAATAATGCCTTTTTAAATCGTCGCACCTTTCTGAAAACTACTTCCGGTATAGTCGGTTTGGCTTTAATCCCGCCTTCTTTGGGTGTTCAAAAAAAAAAGCCGCTTTTATCTTTTTCAACACTCGGCTGCCCTAAATGGTCTTTTGAAACGATATTAAAATATGCTGCTGAAAACCATTACGATGGTATCGAAATCAGAGGCATTCAAGACCAATTAGATTTACCCAAATGTCCTGAATTTAGTACGCCCGACCGCATCAAGGCTTCTCGAAAAATGGTGGAGGATAAAGGCTTGAAAATAGTGGATTTGGGTTCATCGGCAAAAATGCACTTGGCAGACGGTGTTCAGCGAAAAACCAATTTAGACGAAGCCAAACGCTTTATTGATTTATCCCAAGAACTTAATTGCCCGTATATTCGGGTCTTTCCCGATGATTTGCCCCCAAACCAAGATAGAAACGAAACGATTGCGTTGATTATCCAAGGATTGCTCGAATTGGGCAACCATGCAAAAGGCAGTCCTGTCTCGGTTTTACTCGAATCACATGGGAAAGTTGTCGGAAAAGATATTTTGCACCACATTATGCAAGCCGCCGAACACCCGCACGTTGGCTTAGTTTGGGACATACTCAATATGTGGTCAGTTACTAAAGAACCGCCCAAACAAGTACACAACACATTAAAAAAATACATTCGGCACACCCATATAAAAGATGCCATCATAAAGGAAGGAAAAGAAAATTACGTGAAAATAGGGCAAGGCGAAGCCCCTCTTGCAGAGGCAATAACGGCTCTTGTGACAGGCGGCTATAAAGGATATTACAGTTTTGAATGGGAAAAACGTTGGCATCCCGAAATCGCAGAACCCGAAGAAGTTATTCCTGATTATCCGAAGGCTATGAAGAAATATTTTTAATTTGCGTACCTATTTTGTCATTCTTCAATTCTTTTAAATTTAAACGATGTTTTCATTTGAATCAATAGGTCGCTTACATCCTTTAATAGTGCATTTGCCCATAGGTATCTTATTGTTTGCTTTTGCACTCGTGCTTTATCAGCGATTTCGGCGGGCTGATATTGATGATATTATTGCTTTTGCTTTGTTATTAGGGTCAATTTCAGCAGTCGCGGCTTGTGTCGTGGGTTGGATTTTAGAGCAATCGGGTGAATATGATGCCGATTTGGTTTTTAAACATCAATGGACAGGTATTGCAACGGCGGGATTGGGTTTTTCAGCTTATTTCGTTAAGCGGATAAGAGATATTTTAACAACCATAACGGCCGGTATTTTAGTCGTTGCTGGACATTACGGTGGCAATTTGACGCATGGCGAGGACTATCTTTTTCCAAAAAAAAAGACCCCCTCAGTAAAAACAGCTCAAACAGCAGATACGACACAAAATATTAGAAATCAACAAATTAAAGCCTTATCGGGCACATCGAAAAATACCATAAAAGCGACTTCAAATGCCCTTGTACAACCGACAATACAAAAGAGTTTTTTCTATCGCGATTTGGTGATACCGATTTTAGAAAACAAATGTTATGGCTGCCATTCGGCGACTAAAAAGAAAGGCGGGTTGCGATTGGATACAGAAGAATTTATTAAAGAAGGGGGCAAAAATGGCAGCGTTTTGACGGCGGGAAATCCCGAAAACAGCCCTTTATTTTCTTCTTTATTATTGCCCGAAGACGACGATAAGCACATGCCACCAAAAGGTAAGCCGCAACTAACACCACAAGATATAGCAACGATTCATTTTTGGATAAAAAAAGGTGCGTCGTTTCAAGAGGTTGTAGAAAACGTACAAAGAGGTTCTGCTAATGCTACAACGAATCTAACGGCTAATTTAGTTGTACCAAAACTAGCTAAAACATTAGTAACAGACAGTACAAAAATGGCTGTTGCTCTGCCTAAAACGGTTGCTAATGCCCCTGTACAAAACATGGAAGCGACCATTTTAAAAAACAAAATCGAGCCAGCGACCCCCTCAGTATTGAGCCAATTGAGACAACAAAATATCAGCATCAGCAACTTTGGCGAAGGCTCTAATTACTTAATGGCGAACTTCGTAAACGTCAAAAACTACAATTCGGCGTTGATAGATAATTTAAAAAATATTGATAAACAATTGGTTAGATTAAAATTGAGCGACCAACCTGTCAGCGATGCCGATGTTAAAAAATTATCATCTTTAAAAAACTTAACGCGGCTCAATCTTGAAAAAACAGCGATTACAGATGTCGCCTTAGGGTATTTAAAGGATTTACCGAACCTTGAACAAGTCAATTTGTACGGTACAGGCATTACAGATAAGGGCTTGAGCGCGTTAGCAAATTGCCCCAATTTAAAGGTCATTTATCTATGGCAAACGAAGACGACGGCGGTAGGCATTGCGCAGTTAAAAAAGGCTTTGCCTAATGTTGAAGTTGATACAGGTGGTTTTCAATTTACGAAACCCGATACGAATAAAATCAAAAGCGATAAAATTAATGGGCTTTAAAATCTACTTTAAGAAATGACAACAAGAAGAACATTCATCGAAAATACAGTCATGGCTTCTGCTGTAACCTTAGCAAACCCGAGTTTTGGTTTTTCTATTTTTAATAAACAGCCCAAACCAGCCGATATTATTATTGGTCATAACGGTTTTACCTATAAAGTAGATAAAAATTGGGCAAAAATCGGTGCTAACACTAATCCCTTGCTCAATTGCCACGAGATGGTGCAAGACAGCAAAGGGCGGCTCATAATGATTGGCGATAATACGCATAATAATATTTTGATTTTTGATAAATCAGGCAAATTGCTTGACTATTGGGGAACAGCTTATGCGGGCGGGCATGGTTTGACGCTCTCAAAAGAAGGCGGCGAAGATTTTTTGTTCATCGTGGATTGCGGCTATTATCAAGACCGAACAGGCAAAGGGCAAGCACAAGCTGGACAAGTCGTGAAAACAGACGTGAACGGACGTATTATTTTCACCATCGGGCATCCGCGTACCATTGGTATTTATAAAGATACCGAAAAGTTTCAGCCCACCGAAACAGCCGTTGCACCGAATGGCGACATTTACGTAGCCGATGGTTATGGCTCGGATTATATCATTCAATACGACAGCAAGGGGCAATATATCCGTCATTTTGGCGGTAGAAACAATGAAAACAAAGCGCATAACCTCGTCAATGCGCATGGTGTGGTGGTGGATACACGGGATAAAAATAATCCGACTTTGATTTGTACGTCACGTGAGGAAAACTGCTTTAAAGTTTTTACCTTAGATGGGAAATTTATCAAACGCATTGACTTGCCGGGTATGTACGTCTGTCGCCCTGTCATGGATGGGCAAAACCTTTATGCAGGTGTTTGTTGGTCAAAAGACAAAGAAGGAAAACGAAATGCCAATACAGGTTTTATAACGATTTTGGATAATGACAACAAAGTCATTTCAAACCCGGGTGGCGACACCCCTCAGTATAAAGACGGTATTTTGCAACCAACTTTGCAAATGGCAAATCCTGTTTTTCAACACGGACATGACGTGTGTATTGATGAAGATAAAAGTATCTATGTCTGTCAATGGAATGCCAATCATACACCGCCCGTGAAATTGATGCGGGTTTGAGATACAGCTTTCCGAAAGTTCAAACTTTCGGAAAGCTAAAATACATGCATCATCACTAAAATAGTCAGCAAATGAATATTTTTGAAGAATACAACCATAAAATGAACCGCCGAGACTTCCTTTCTGGCAGTGTCTTAGGTCTGGGTGCAACGGCATTGGGTAGCTTGATAAGTGGCAATGATTTTTTATCCAATGACCCACAATTGCCCCATTTTGCGCCCAAAGCCAAGCGGATTATTTATCTGTTTCAAAGTGGTGCGCCTTCACAATTGGAATTATTCGATTATAAACCTAAATTGAAGGAGATGTTCGGACAAGAACTCCCCGCCTCAGTACGTGGCGAGCAACGGGTGACGGGCATGACAGCTTATCAAAAATCTTTTCCTTTGGCGGCGGGCAACTTCAAATTTGCTCAATACGGAAAGGGTGGGGTATGGTTGAGCGACTTGTTGCCGTATCATCAACAAATAGCGGACGAAATGTGTGTCATTAAAACCATGCACACCGAAGCCATTAACCACGACCCCGCCGTCACATTCATCCAAACGGGTAGTCAGCAAGGCGCACGACCGAGTTTTGGCTCTTGGATAAGCTATGGTTTAGGCTCTGAAAATAAGAATTTACCTGCTTTTTGCGTCTTATTGTCGCGTTCCAATAGTTTTGACCAACCGCTTTATGCCAAATTATGGAACAATGCTTTTCTGCCTTCCGAGCATCAAGGTGTGTTGTTCCGTTCAGGTGACGACCCGATTTTGTATCTCAAAGACCCAAAAGGTATAGATAAAACCTCGCGCCGCGATATGCTAGATGCGTTAACAAATTTGCATAAACAACAAATAGAACACACGCTGGATGACGACCTGAACAGCAAAATTGCTCAATATGAAATGGCGTATCGGATGCAAACATCTGTCCCCGAAACGCTTGACGTGAGTAAAGAGCCTGATTCGGTCTTTGAACTCTATGGACAAGATGCCCGTAAGCCAGGGACTTACGCAGCGAATTGTTTGTTAGCACGTAAATTGATTGAAAATGACGTGCGTTTTGTCCAACTTTATCATCAAGGCTGGGATCAACACGGGAATTTACCGAAAGAGATTTCAAAATTGGCAAAAGACGTTGACCAACCTTCTGCAGCTTTGATTTTAGACCTCAAACAACGGGGCTTGCTCGAAGATACACTCGTTGTCTGGGGTGGAGAATTTGGGCGCGGCTGTTACTCGCAAGGTAAACTGACACCCGACAACTACGGACGCGACCACCATCCACGCTGTTATTCGATTTGGATGGCGGGGGCAGGTGTAAAAAAGGGTTTTACTTATGGTGAAACAGATGATTTTGGCTACAATATCATCAAAGATCCTGTTCACATCCACGATTATCAAGCGACTGTTATGCACTTAATGGGCATTGACCATGAACGTTTTACGTTTAAAACGCAAGGCAGACGCTACCGTTTGACAGATGTGGCGGGGCATGTCGTGAAAGGGGTTTTGTCTTGAAAAATAAGTAGTTAGTTAACAATGAGGGTGTCTCAAAACGTTACTCACCTTTTGGAACATCTTTATTTTCAATTATTCAGTATGGTACATCGCAATAAAATATTCAGTTTTGCTGCTTTTATCCTGTTTTTTGCGCTTAAAATAGGTGTTTTTTCAGAAAAAGAGCCACAAAAGGTTGTTGATACTGAGGGGGGGTATTTTGTAGAAAAAACAACACGCAGCTTAATACCGTCAACGCGGCGGCTTAGAAAAAAAATAGATTTCAATAGTCAAATCAAGCCGATTTTATCGGATAGATGCTTCAAATGCCACGGTCCTGATAAAACAAAAGTGGATGCGGGACTGCAACTCACCTCTTTTGAAGCGGCAACCGCCGTTTTAAAATCGGGTAAACGCGCCATTGTGCCATTCAAACCCAATGAAAGTGAATTGGTGAGACGCATTTTGACGACTGACCCCGATGATATGATGCCTGCGCCCAAATCCAATTTGAAGTTGACAGAAGCCGAAAAGAAAGTGCTGATTCAATGGATTGAAGAAGGGGCAGAGTATAAAGAGCATTGGGCGTTCATCCCGCCGTTCGCCTATCCTGTGCCAGATATTCAAAATAAAACATGGGTTAAAAACCAAATTGACCATTTTATTCTTCAAAAATTGGAAGAAAAAGGCTTGAAACCCAATGTTGAAGCGACAAAAGAGGTGTTAATCCGCCGGTTGTCCCTCGATTTGACGGGTTTGCCACCGAGTGTTGAAGAAGTAGAAAATTTTATAAAAGACACCGCGACCGATGCGTATGAGCGTTTGGTGGACAGACTTTTGGCGACCCCTCAGTATGGTGAGCGCATGGCACTCGAATGGCTCGACGTGGCGCGTTACGCCGATTCGCATGGCTATCAAGACGATGGTTTGCGCAATACCTACCCCTATCGCGATTGGGTGATTCGGGCGTTCAATCAAAATTTACCTTTTGATAAATTCACAACCTGGCAATTAGCCGGCGATTTATTGCCGAATCCAACTCGTGACCAACTCATTGCGACCTGTTTTAACCGCAACCACATGCAATCGCAAGAGGGTGGGGTGGTTGAAGAAGAATATCGTGTGGAGTATGTTAATGACCGTGTGGCGACGTTTGGCAAAGCCTTTTTGGGGCTGTCAACGGAATGTGCCAAATGTCATACGCATAAATATGACCCGATTGAGCATAAAGATTACTATTCGCTGTTTGCTTTTTTCAATCAAAACAATGAGTCGGGCATTGTGCCTTACAATGGCGAAGCTGCACCCACTTTAATACTACCGACACCCGCCGCAGAGAAAAGTTTGGACAGTTTGAAGGCTTTGATGCAACCCCATATCGTTAAAACAACTATTTCAGAACAGTATAAAAAAGACCTTGAAAAATGGCTTTTAGACATAAAAACCAAGGATAAATCTTTTTTGAAAACACCTGTCGAGCGCACGCTTTACTTAGATTTTGAACAAAAAGATACGACTTTAATAGCGGATTGGGTTACGCCACCGTCAAAAGAAGAATTAGAAAACCGCGCAAAAGAGATAGAAAAAAGTAAAAAAGATACGACCATAAAAATAAAACCACCGCAAAGAATAGCGGGTTATCGCAATATTGAAAAAGCAGATACGGCACTCAAAGCCGTTTCTTTTACAGGCGATAAGGATAAATACCCCCTCAGTATAGCGGGTAAAAACGGGCAAGGCATCTTATTGAGAGGGGATGCGGGCATAGTGGCAGGACCCGCTTTGAATTATGACCGTTATCAACCGTTTTCGGTGAGTATTTGGGTTAAATTAAACAAGCATGGCGAAGAAGGTCCTATTTTTAATAAAGCGAATAGCGAGGAGGAAGGTTTTCGAGGCTGGGCGTGCAAACTGAATAAAAATGGCACTTTGTCCTTTCAGTTTGCGCATGTTTTGCCCGATAATGCCATAGATTTTGAAACGCTCGATACCTTAAAAGTAGGCGAATGGACGCATATTGCGCTCACGTACGATGGCAGCAGCAAGGCTTCGGGCGTGCATTTTTGGGTCAACGGCAAGACACCGCCTTATAAGCTGAGGGCAGATAATTTGCAAAAAAGTATGGTCTTTGCTCGTTTTAAAATTATAAGAAACAAGAAAACGTTCGCACTTGGCTCAAATCCGCCGCGCAGTATTCAGAATGTTGAGATGGACGAATTAGAGATTTTCAAAAGGCAATTGTCTGAAATAGAAGTTTTAGACCTTTTTGACAATCAAAATCTTGCGACACAGCTTATTGAAAAGAAAAATAGAACAGAGAATGAGCAAAAACAGCTTTTAGCTTTCTATTTACTGAGGGGGTATCAAGCGGCTTTTAAGGGCAGTAGAGATTCATTAATCGCATTGCGAAAACAGGAAAATGACATCACCACCGAGCAAGAGGAAGTGATGACAATGCACGATAGACCCGAATATCGCAAAACGTATATCCTCAATCGAGGGGCGTACGATGCACCTTCGACAACCGAAGTTACGCCAAATGCACTGCCAAAGATTTTTCCATTTGATGATAAAAAGTATCTTAAAAACCGTTTGGGCTTGGCGCAATGGCTTTTAGATGACAAGAATCCATTATTTGCACGGGTTGCGGTGAATCGGTATTGGCAAATGCTTTTCGGCAAAGGGCTTGTGCTCACGCAAGAAGATTTTGGCAATCAAGGTGATTTTCCTTCACATTTTGAATTATTGGATTGGTTGGCATTGGATTTTAGGGCAAAAAACTGGGATACCAAAGCCGTGTTAAAGCAAATGGTTCTATCAGCGACTTATCAGCAATCCTCTATTCCGAGCGCAATGGCGAAGGAACAGGACTTTGCGAATGATTTATACAGCCGCTATCCTGCTCACCGTTTGCCTGCCGAATTAGTGCGTGACAATGCCCTCGCTGCAAGCGGTCTGTTGGTGCGAAAAATAGGTGGGGCAAGTGTTTATCCTTACCAACCGGCGGGTTTGTGGGAGGCTTTGGCGACGCGCAATGCGACCGTTTATACACAAAATCATGGCGATAGTTTGTACCGCCGCAGCCTTTATACTATATGGAAACGCAGCGCGCCACCACCCGCTATGCTCAATTTTGATGCAACAGATAGAGCGTATTGCAGTGTTAGGCGGCAAAAAACGGCATCACCTTTACAGGCTTTGGTATTGATGAATGACCCACAATTTGTGGAAGCTGCACGGATTTTAGCAGAAAAAGTACAAACTACCCCCTCAGTATCGGAGCGTTTGTCTTACTGTTTTGAAGCCCTAACAAGCCGCAAACCACGTCCCGCAGAGTTGCAGGAGTTGAAAAATCTGCTCAATAAGGAATTGGTTTATTTCAAGCAAAATCCTGAAAAAGCCGCTGAATTACTGACGGTTGGCGAATACAAACGGGATGAAAGTTTGGATATAATAGAAGTAGCGGCTTACACGATAGTCGCTTCTTTGATAATGAATTTTGATGAATTTACAGTGACACGGTAGATTTTTCAGTGAAATACTGAGGGGGCTATTTTTATTCTAAATCGTTGAATTTTAATTTTTTATAAAAATAAATAAATAAAGTCAAATGCCAAATCGTCGTAATTTTTTGAAACAATCAGCCCTTGCCAGTGCGGGCGTATTAACATCTTCCAGCCTTTTTGCTTTTCACGGTTCGCCAAATGAAAAAGTTGTTATCGGTGTTATGGGAACGAACAGCCGAGGTGCTTTTTTGGCAAAAACATTTGCCAACTTACCCAATGTCGAAATCGGGTACATCTGCGATCCCGACGAAAAAGTGTTGGCAAAAACCATTGCTGACATCGAAAAAATTTCGGGCAAAAAGCCCAAAGGCTTCGCCGACATCCGCAAACTCTTGGAACAAAAAGACTTTGATGGTTTAGCAATCGCTGCGCCTGACCATTGGCACACACCCGCCGCTATCATGGGTTTGCAAGCAGGAAAAAATGTCTATGTCGAAAAACCGTGCAGCCATAACCCACGCGAAGGCGAAATGCTTGTAGAAGCCACCAATAAATATAAAAAATTGGTGCAAATGGGCAGCCAACGCCGCACGTTTTCCAACGTCAAAGAGATGATTGCAAAGCTACACGGCGGGGCAATTGGACGGGTTTATTTCGCTCGTGGTTGGTATGTCAACAACCGTAAAACGATTGGAAAAGGCAAAGTTGTTGCCGTGCCATCGCACTTAAATTTTGATTTATGGCAAGGGCCTGCTCCACGTCGCGATTACAAAGACAACCTCGTGCATTACAATTGGCATTGGCGGTGGCATTGGGGAACAGGCGAGGCATTGAACAACGGCACGCATGAATTGGACGTAATTCGGTGGGGTTTGGGCGTAGATTTTCCTACGCAAGTCGTGTCCGCAGGTGGTCGCTACCATTTTCAAGACGATTGGGAAACGCCTGATACACAAACCATTACGTATAATTTTCCGAACAATACGGGCTGCACTTGGGAAGGTCGGAGCTGCAATGGTTACAACTCGGAAGGTTCTGGACGAGGCGTTATTTTTTATGGCGACAACGGTACAATTGTTTACCCTGGTGCCAACAGTTACAAGATTTTTGACAATGCCAATAAGCTCATTTTTGAAGCCAAAGACGATACGCCTTTCGACCCTAAAAATGCCGTCAGCCCAACAGAGCTTTTGGACGGACTGCATTTGGCGAACTTTTGCGAAGCAATTCGTGGCAAAGAAAAAATCAACGCACCGATTCTCGAAGGACATAAATCAACGCTTTTGCCGCAACTCGGAAACATCGCTTTTAGAGTAGGCAGAACTTTGACTTGCGACCCTAAAAATGGGCATATTTTGAACGACAACGAGGCAATGAAACTTTGGTCGAGAGAATATGCCAAAGGGTGGGAAGTGAAGGTGTAAAGCCGCATCAAATTTGGAGTTAGTTATATTTTCATACATTTTTGTTGAGTTGGAAGGCAGTTTTTCATGGATTAAGCTGCCTTTTTTTTAATGACTGAAACAGCGTGCCTTTCAATTTCATGGCGTATTATTTAGCTCAAAAATGGGGATAGGGGAGACGTTTATAGTGGGCGGAAAAGTGACAGAAGTGGTTTAGTACCCCTTCAGTAAAAACGGCTTTTGAGGTCGTGTTACGTAAACCTTATTGGGCTGCTGATTTTAATATTTCGGTCAATGGTGTAACTCAAAAATCAACGGAAAAAGACTTGATTTCGCTTAAAAGAACGTGGAAAAAAGGCGATAAAATCAATGTGAACTTCACAATGCCCGTCAAAATTTTAGACGGAAACGTGAGTTATCCCAATGCGATTGCCGTGCAACGCGGTCCGCAAGTCTTGGTTTTTGACAAAAAATTGAATACGGCGGCGGCTGAAAATGTGCAGATACCGACGGGATTTCAACTGCAAGATGCTGTCAATACTTTACCTAAAAATTGGGTTGGTAGGCAGACATATCAACTGCAAACCGAGGTATCGGGCAAGGTCGAAAACATAATTTTAGTGCCTTATGCCGATGCTAGTCAAACGGGCGGTGAGGTAACAACATGGTTGAAAAAGAAGGGTAAGTAGTTTCGGTGTAAACTTATTTTTAAAAATAGACTCCTCAGTATTTTATTGATTTTCAATGCTTCATGAACGTATTTCAATACTAAAATTATCATTCATTTTTAGAAATTAAACAACATCATGTTAAAAATCAAACAGTTATTTATCCTCGTTTTATTGCTCAATCTCAACGCTCTTTTTGCTCAAAAAGCCAAACTACTTTTTCCACAAACTCCGGGCATGGTGTCTTATACCTACCGCAATAGTTTTGCAAAAGACATGGTGGCAACGCTCGATACTTTGAAAGGTTTGGGCATTACAGACATCGAATTTTCCAATCTTTTTGGCAAAAAAGCAAGCGAAATACGCCAATTATTAGAAGAACGCGGCATGAAATGCTCGTCTTTTGGCGTGAATTATAGCGATTTACAAAACAAAACGGCGGAAGTTGGGCGAAATGCCAAAACGCTTGGTGCAAGCTACGTTCGGGTGGCGTGGATTATGTCAAAACCGCCTTTCACCTTAGAAGATGCTAAAAAAGCGGCGGAAAATTTCAATAAAATTGGCAAGCAACTCAAAGACGATTTTGGTTTGATGTTTTGCTACCACAATCACGGTTATGAATACGCACAATACGAAGGCAGCAACGGCGAAACGCTGATGGATTACATTATCAAAAATACGACCCCTCAGTATGTGAGCTTTGAATTGGACATTTTATGGTGTTTTTTTCCCGGACAAGACCCTGCGGCGTGGCTCAAAAAATATCCAAAACGCTACAAATTGATGCACATGAAAGACCTTAGAAAAGGTATCGTTGGCAACAACACTGGTGCAACGGCTGTCGAAAACGACGTGGCTTTGGGAACAGGGCAAATTGATATTAAAGCAGTATTGAAAGCCGCTAAAAAATCGGGCATTGAGCATTATTATATCGAAGATGAAAGCCCAAGTTATGCAACGCAAGTGCCGATTACGATGGCGTATTTGAAAGGTTTGAAGCGATAACTTGTTGAAAATCAATAAAATGAGAAAGGGGTGATTTTGGTTTTTAGAGAAGACAATTCAGATGTGAAAAAAGCCGTCAAAACATGGTTGCCCGTCGGTAAAAAAGTCGTGTTTTCACCCATTGCGGGCAATGGAAAAGCGTTTGAAAATACGGTGCTTGAAGATGGAAAAGTGGTTTTTGAACTGGCAGAAAAGAATAGTTTTGGCTTGTTCTCCTATCAAATAAAGTAATTCTGAGAGGTGTTGCAAAACAGAATTGAGCATGTTATAAACGTACCGACATCCTAAAATCCGATAGTGAACACCCCCTCAGTATAGCACGTTAATCAAATCAATAACCCCACTTACGCATCATAGCCAAATCTTCTTTCATACTATCAAGTGGTTTTTTCCCTTGATAGGACTCTTGTTCAACAATAAAATGCGTGGTATTGCCCATTTTTTTACCCATATCAATGACCTCCTTGACGTTGATAACACCAACGCCGAGAACGGAACTTTCGTATTTTTCGTGGCTACCCGCAGGTGCTTCGACTTCGTCCTTGACGTGCATCAATTCAAAACGACCTGCGTACTGCGTCAAAATGTCCTGTGCCTTCGCACCGCCGTTGTACATATTGCCGATGTCGAGTTGTTGCGCGACCAATTTGGGATCGGTATTTTTCAAAATAATATCAAATACAGTCACGCCGTCGCGTTTTTCGGCAAATTCAAAATGGTGGTTATGGTAGCCGAACTTCATGCCCGACTTTTGGCACAGTTCACCACTTTTGTTGAAAATGTCCATGTATTTTTTCAAAATGTCTTGCGTCTTGTACCAATCCGTAGGCAAAGAAGGGCTAATAACGTATTTTTGACCACAAATGGCGGCATCTTCAACCGTCTGCTTCCAGATGTCCGTGAAGTCTTTTTTGCCCTCATCCCAGTGTTTGTCACCCATAACGGTGTGTCCGCTCAACATTTTCAGCCCCAAATCGTCGAGGACTTTTCGGAATTCTTTTGCCGTCCAGCCATAGAATTTGCGGTCAATGTAGTTGGCATGTTCCACATTTTTGTAGCCCATTTTGGCAATTTCGGTCAATGTACTGAGGGGGTTCGCCTTCATGTCGGCGCGAACAGAATACAACTGAACGCCAACGATTTTTTTCTTTCTAAAATCTAAATTAGGTAAAAAGGCAGCACCTGCCAATGCCATCGCACCTGTTTTTAAAAAATCGCGTCTGTTTTGATTCATCATTTTGCAATCGTTTTTTATGAAATAATTTTAAAAAACAGGCTATTCGCAGAAAAAAAATAGCTGAATTTAAGTTGGGGCAAAATTATATTTTTCGATTGATATTTTTACTTTATGGACATGAATTTCACAAATTACGTGAATTAAGAGTTGGAAATAAATAGGAAAGGCTATTGTATCCCTCAGTATAAATCCCGTTTTTTATCTTTTTGATACTTAAAATTCTAAAAAAAATGAAATACTTTTTGTCCTTTTTAGGCACGCTGACGGCAATCGTTTTTATAAACGCACAAGTGTCTTTAAAACGGGTTTGACGGACAATCAAGGTATTTTTAAGGTTCGGGGCTTCAACGGAACCTACAATATCAGTGTCAGCAAAGGCAAGGATGAAGCTGTCGCGCAAGCTGTGTTGAGTGCTGATGGGCAAACAGTTCTTATACAATTAGTTAATAAAAAATTGCAATAAATTTTCCTGTCGGCAACGAACTGAACGGGCGAAAATAGGCAGGTTTTCGAGCCATTGGCGATGAAAAAAGAGTTATATTTTAGTGTTTCGTCAAGACAACGCCGATTTAAAAAAGGGGTGAAAACGTGGTTGCCCGGCGGTAAATAAGTCGATTTTATATCCATCGCAGGTAGCGGTAAAGCCTTTGATGTAACCTTACTAGATGATGGGAAAATAGTTTTTAATTTGGCAGAAAAAATAGTTTTGCTTTGTATGTTTATGCTGTTAAGTAGGTTTTTAGGCAAAATCTCTCAAAATACTAAGGGGGTCTCAATTTTTAAAATACTAATAAAATTTCGTTAAAATCAATGTATAGTCCTAAAAAGAGTTGACCGTTTTTGAAAAAAAGTATTTTTATTTTTGTGGTTGCTCAAATTTAGAGTTTATACATTTTTCTTTTCACT
>JAYTUR010000887.1:0-3883 GCA_043744475.1 Saprospiraceae bacterium
GGTGCTTAACCTCGGTAGCAAAATCATCCGTCAATCCCTTTTTCGGGGCATAGTCCCATCACTATTTTAAAGTGCGAAAGTAGAAGTAGGTATTGGATACAAATGAAAACCTCGATATTCAACATTCGTTAGTCATTATTCCTTATTTTAAAACTGATTTTCGGACAAAAACCGTAATTTTCCGCCTCATTAAAACGATAGCTGTAACAAACAGCGATATAAACCAAATTTACACTAATACGTTATGAGCATTTGGAATCGTCTCTTTGGCAAAAAAGCAGAACCCACTAAACCGCAGCCACGCATCAAGTTTGGTCGCTACACCGACTCGTACAAGCAACCACCGCAGTACGAAGCGTGGGATGCTGCCCTCAATAAATTTGAAGAACAAGACTATTTAGGCTCTTATAATGCCCTTTTTCGCTACTTACGCGACGAAAGAGAGGATAATGTGCGTTGGATTGAAGAAAATGGTACTTTCAAATTTGAAATTTTACAAGGCTCAAAACGGGTAACAGGTACGGCTAATGCGCAAAAATTTGTTGCCGAAGCCCGTATTGTTTATGCCAATAACTTAGGTATTACCGTTATGCGGCGGCTTGTGGAGTCTAATTTTGTCCTCGAATACAGCCGTTATGGACTTGACGATGACAATAATTTGGTGATAAAGTTCGACACGTCTTCGCTCGATGGTTCGCCTTATAAAATCTATTATGCTCTAAAAGAGGTCGCTGCAAGTGCAGATAAGCAAGACGACTTGCTACTCGATGAGTTTGGTGTGCATTTGAAACCGATTGATATGGGGTCAAAAGCAGATATTGCGGGTTCTGAAAAAGAAGCAAAATATGATTTTATCATACATAAAATTCAATTAGTCCTTGATATTATAGATAGCAAAAAATTATATATTGAAAAATATCCGGGCGGCATTTCTTATTTATTGCTCGATGCGGCTTATCGGATTGACTACCTGACTTCGCCCGAAGGCTTTTTGATGGAAACGGTTGAACGGATGCACCGCACCTTTTTTTCAGCAGAAGAAAAGTCTATGGTGTTAAAAAATGTCGGATTGCGTAGAGAACTTCAAAAAGTTCTTTCACGTTCCAAAGAATTGATATTCACCGAGTTATACGCTACAACTTCAACATTTGGGATACTTGTACCTAAGCAACATGATGCACTTGCGAGCCTTATTGAGGGTGAAATATCGAACATGGATTGGTACGAAGCCAATAAACACGATTCGGTTGCGCTGGCAATTCCGGGATATATTGTCGGTTTTGCCTTGTTCAATTATGCTTTGCCAAAGCCAGATAGAGAATTATTAGCGTTTTATTACCATATTTTTGAGCCGCAACTTTTTAATGCTCTCGGCTACACCCCTCAGTATTTTAACACGCATACGAGTATTTTTGACCAAAAAGCAGTAAAAAAAGGCATAAAAGACATCGTTGACCGCAGCCTTGAAAAATATCCAAAATTAGCACCTGATTATGCGTCTTTGGATTTCAAAACACCTGTGAAATTTGCTCGGTCTTATTTATTGATGTTAAAAAATTTAGATTTTATTATAAAGTAAAACGACGTGTTCAACTTTCCAAAAGTTTGTAACTTTTGGAAAGTTTGAATATAAAGCCTTTCTATAATGCAAGAATTAGTAGAAAAATATAAAAGTGTTGTCATTCAAATCGCTACACCTTATAGTACAGGAACGGGTTTTTACCTCAAAGCCTACAACTTGATTGTGACCAACAACCACGTCGTTGAAGGTAATAAAGAAGTGACGATTGAAGGCGTGGGCTTGCCCCGTCAAATCAGCCGTGTATTGTACAATGATGTCAAATTTGACCTTGCATTCCTTGAAATGCCCACATTAACAAAAGACCTACCAGAAGTCAATATTGCGCTGAAACTCGTCCATGAAGGTGAATCTGTCACTGCCATCGGGCATCCTTATGGGTTACGTTATACATTTACAAAAGGTATTATCTCCAATCCACGCCATATATATAAGAACTTGGATTACATTCAGCACGACGCCGCCTTGAATCCGGGCAATTCGGGCGGACCACTCATCAATACTGAGGGGTCGGTTGTGGGGGTCAATACGTTCATCATACAAAATGGCAATACGATTGGTTTTTCGCTGCCCGCTAAATATCTCGATGATACGATTAAGGCGTTTAAAAAAGGAAATGGTGAAATTGGCTTACGCTGCGAATCATGCACCAATATCGTTTTTGAAAATACCATAGAAGTCGGGGGCTATTGTCCGCACTGCGGCAATAAATTGGATGTGTTGAGCGAAACCGATAATTTTCAAGCAGAAGGCGTGTCTTCTTTGATTGAAAATATGCTCATAAAGTTGAACCACGATGTGCGTGTCAGTCGGCGAGGACCCGATAGTTGGGAAATTCGGCAAGGTTCGGCAAAAATTAACATATCATATCATCAACAAAATGGTTTGATAATTTCGGATGCTTATCTTTGTACCCTGCCAAAAGAAAATATAAAGCCTTTGTACGAATATTTGCTGCGCGAAAACTATCGCAACGAAGGTGTAACATTAAGCGTCAAAGGACAAGACATCATTCTCTCGCTTTTGATTTACGATAAATACCTTCAAGAAGAAACGGCATTGAAATTGATGAGCAATCTGTTTGAAAAAGCAGATTATTACGACAATATTTTGGTGGAACAATACGGTGCGAATTGGCGGAATGAATAACGTGCAACATTTTGCGCCAAAAATGGATATCATATTTTAATTTGTTGAAACATTAAAATATTTGATAAAAAACAGGCGTTTACAAATAGTCAAATTAATAGAGAAGCCCATAATGTTAAGTAGGTGTTATTTTAAGACTTTTATGAACACATTTTTATGATTTCAATTAATTTTGGCAACCTAAAATACCCCCTCAGTATATCGCCCCATTTAAGAGTAAAAAAATTTTATTTTATAGAAATAACTGATTTATAGCTTTAAATTAATGAGTTAAGCACACATCTATCTCAATATGAAAAAAATCTCGATACTTATTTTAGCTCTAACATTGAGCTTTGCGGCAACTGCTCAAGACATCCATTTTTCTCAGTTCTACATGGCACCGCTCAATCTCAATCCTGCCTTGACGGGTGTTATGAATTGTAGCCAACGGATAGCGGGCAATTATCGGAATCAATGGGCTTCCGTGCTGCGCGACAAGGCATTTCAGACGTTTAATGTGGGTTATGACTCCAAAATCCCTGTTGGTCGCTACGATTATATCGGTGTGGGTGGTTCTATTTGGGGTGACAAAGCGGGGTCTTTGAACTACCGCACCAACCAATTAAGCCTCGATTTTTCTTATGCTAAAAAAATGGGTGGCTATCGCAAAAAAGCCAGCTATTTGGTCATGGGTGCTGAACTCGGTTTGGCACAACGCGCCCTTAATACGCTTGATGCGCGTTGGGGTAGCCAAAACAATAATGGTGTTTTTGACCCAACATTGCCGAGCAACGAAAACCTGTTTGGCCGTGACCACTTTATGTATGCCGACGTTTCAGCAGGTTTGTTGTGGTTTTCTGTTTTGGACGAAAACAACAACTTCTATATCGGCGGTGCTTACGACCACATCAACCGCGCCAATCAATCTTTTACAACACAAGGACAAGGCGCAGCAAGTAAATTTGTACCTTTATTCTCAAAATTCACCATTCATGCAGGTGGTGAGTTGGGCATGAACGACCGTATTTCACTCCTTCCAGGCATCGTAACCTTTTTGCAAGGACCTTATATGCAGGTCAACGGTGGCACAAGTATGCGTTTCCTTTTGGGTGGTTCAAAACGCTCAACCGAAGCGATTCAGTTTGGTGCATGGGCAAGGATTGCGAATAAAGT
>JAYTUR010000888.1:0-3865 GCA_043744475.1 Saprospiraceae bacterium
AAAGCATGCTTTGGGTAATTTTAAAAGTTTTACAAAAGACATCACGCTTGATGCAAACATGTTGCATTATTTGAATGGTTTTTTAAACAAAAAAACGGCGCCCGATGAGAACTATGCACGTGAATTGCAAGAGTTATTTACATTGGGAAAGGGACCTAATGCGCAATATAGTGAAGCGGATGTGAAAGCAGCGGCTCGACTTTTAACAGGTTGGACATTTTCGAGAGCGCAAGTGGAGAACCCTGTAGGTTCAGGAAAATATTATTGGCAAGTGATTTTATCCATAAGAGACCATGATACGCAACCCAAACAATTCTCTGCTTTTTACGACAATAAAATCATTACCAATACCGCAAATACTGAGGCAGGAGCAAAGCAGGAATTGGACGATATGTTTGATATGATTTTTTCAAAAGATGAAGTGGCGCGATATATTTGTCGTCGTATTTATCGTTTTTTTGTGTATTATGATATTGATTCAACGATTGAAACAGAGATTATCACGCCCTTAGCAATCCTTTTTCGCCAATCGAATTATGAGATTAAACCTATTTTGGAAGCCTTGTTTTCGAGCGAACATTTTTTTGAAACGGGTTTAAAAGCCTGTTTGATAAAAAGTCCATTGGAAAACGTTGTAGGTTTAGCCAGAGAGTTCAATGTGATAGTGCCGACCATCACGACATCGCCTGCAACACAAGTGACTGCCATGTACAATGCCCTGAACAATCTTGTTTCAAATGCTTCTTTGCAAGGGCAATATATAGGTGACCCGCCGAATGTTTCGGGCTGGGCAGCCTACTATCAAGAACCGGCTTACCATGAAAACTGGATAAATACAGATACTTTTCCAAAACGATTGGTTTTTTCGGATACAGCCTTGCTGACAGGACGCTCGGGTCTTGTTGTTGATGTTTTGAAATTTACAGACCAATTTGGAACAGATGCCGAAGACCCTAATGCGTTAATTGCAAAGGTTTTAGATATAATGTATCGAGTACAGCCCACTCCAGAAATGATTCTTTATTTAAAAAACACCATTCTACTCGGCGGGCAAGCAAACGAACATTATTGGACAGACGCTTGGTTGGACTATAAAACAAATCCAACGATGACGAATACGACGGTTGTAAAAACCCGTTTGCAACAATTTTATTTATTCATCACGCGTAATCCAGAATATCAGTTGGCTTGATAAAAATTAACTCTTGCTCATTATTTTAATGAAAAATACTGAGGGGGGCGTTTTGCTCCCCTCTTTTTTTTGCTCAAGATACTTGGTGAGGGCAAAGAATGTCGTTTTTTTACTTGTAGGCAAGCCTAAGCGCATCATAATTTTGCTAAAAATTAAAAAATTAAACGATGAAAAAATTAACTGCTCTATTCGTATTACTCCTTTTGAATAACTTTGTTCAAGCGCAACGCACGCCTCAAACATTTCTATTTGTTCACGGCGCGTGGGGCGGCGGTTGGGAATATAAAAAGATAGATTCCTTGCTCGTTTCACAAGGAGATAAAGCCTATCATCCGACTTTGACTGGCTTAGGAGAACGCGTACATTTGGCAAATGCAGACATTAATTTATCTACACACATCTCAGACATCGTCAATGTCATTCGTTTTGAAGACCTACACAATGTTATTTTGGTTGGACACAGTTACGGTGGTATGGTCATTTCAGGTGTGGCGGAACAAGTACCCGACCGAATCGCTAAACTGATTTATCTTGATGCTTTTGTGCCAAATGATGGTGAGAGTTTATTAACCGCAAGAGGTGAAACCGAAGCAACTTCAAGTATCAAACCATTTATAAAAGATGGTTTTGTATCTTATTTTTTGGGAAAAACAAATCCAAATCCGCCAACAGATGTATCGCAACCGCTTAAAACATTTACAGAACCTTTGTCTATCAAAAATCCTGCTGTTAAAGTGATTCCCACTTTTTATATACTTATGACATCCAATGGCGATGTTACCAAAGCTGGTTTCGCACCTTTTGCCAATAGAGCCAAAGAAAGAGGATGGAAAATACTTCAACTTGAAGGGAATCATTACGCTATGCGAAATCAGCCCGAAGAATTGATTAAAACGTTAGAAAAATGCAAATAAAAATATCATGGTATTCCAAGAAATCAAACCTTCGCCTATTTTACAGCCATTGGTACGCAATTATCTAATAGTGAATTTTCCGCCTTCGATTGGTAATATCACACCCTATCCTACGAGGATTGAGCAAACATTGGCATTTTTTGCAAGAGGATTTATACATTCTTACAACTTTGATTCGGGGGAAAAATCAAAAATCGCTCGAAATGCCTTATTTGGTCAGCAAGTCGGTCGGCTCAATTTCGATACCCATTATGAAAGCGATTTTTTAATGATAATGGTCATCTTTCAACCGGGTGCGATGTATCGGTTACTGGGGTTTTCAAATCAAGAATTGACGACACAGTTTACGGATGCCGAAATGATTCTTGGAAATGAACTCCAAAATGTGAACGACCAAATCGCTAATGCTCACACCTATCGTGAAATGATTGAGCATATAGAGGAATATTTGATGAAAAAACTCAAAAGAATCAAACAAGATATTCACGGTGTTGATAAAATTGCACAGCTTTTACTAACTAACCCAACAGGTTATTCTTTGGATTGGCTCGCTAATCAAGCCTATTTAAGTCCACGACAATTTGAGCGAAAATTTAGTGAACGTATGGGTATTGGCCCAAAACTATACAGTCGAATAAATCGTTTTTATCAAGCCTATCAATGTAAAGAAGCCCATGTGGATAGGGATTGGTTGACGATTGCATTGGATTTTGGCTATACTGATTATAATCATCTTGTCAAAGATTTTAAACAATTTGCGCAAGTGACACCCAATATTTTGTTAAAACAGCGGTCTATGAGTCCCGAAATCATGGTATTGTTGAATCAATATTAATTAACCGATAAATAAGTGAAAATACTGAGGGGGGCGTTTTGCTCCCCTCTTTTTTTTACCCAAAATGCAAGATGCGTCCTATCCGTACACGCTTTGTCCTAATGCGTTTCTCGTCGAGTCCTACTCACGCAAGATATGTCCAATAGTTTTTTTAGTCAGGCAATCACCTTTGTTTCAGGAAGCGCAAGTGCTTCTATGAACCAAACGGATGATATATATAAAGCTCATTTATACTGAGGGGTATATAGTTGTCATCATTTTTCTGAATTCTAAAAAGCGATTGACAATGAAAAAAATGACACTTCTTAGCCTTGTCTTCACCATTTTCTTTTTACAAATCGATTGCCTCAAAGCAAATAGTTGGGAAAAGCCTAAAGAGATGGAAACTTTACAGTATCGTATAGATGTCAAAATCAATGCTTTACAGAAAGAAAAAGTCCAAAAACAAGCAAAATTGGAAGATACAAACGCACATTTAAGCGATAAACAAAAAGACAAAATCGAAGCAGCTGTTAAAGATTTGGACAGCCGTGTGGCTGAACTCAATATTTCCAAAGCAGATATAAAAAGATTGGAGAATGACATACACCATATTTACTCTTTTTCACAAACAGAAGAAAATAATGTGGTAAAAAAAACAGATAAAGAGATTGTCATTCAAGGGGTTAATGACGCACTTTTGATACATGAAATCAGGCATATTTCACTTTGGTTACAAACGGGTAGAGATTTCCGATTTAGCAGAGATAATTTTTTAAAGCCAATATTCGCAGATGGTGGTAGTATGGACGAAGTAAAAGCCTATCAGGCACAATATGCTTTTGAACCGAACTCTTTGCCAGAGTCGTTTCATCTGAGTATCGAGTATGTCAACATCGAATTTATTAGTAATATACAAAAAAGAGACGGCACTTTTGCTTATCC
>JAYTUR010000889.1:0-15302 GCA_043744475.1 Saprospiraceae bacterium
TTTGGGTTGAAAGGCGTGTCAGGCGTAGGAGTTTCATTTGGTGCGGATAGAATTTACGATTGTTTGGCTGAACTCGACCTTTTTCCGAAGAAAATTGAGCAAAGTTTAAAGCTGCTTTTTGTCGCTTTTGATGCTGAAACGCATCGTTTTGCCTTCAAATGTTTGAACGAAACACGTGCCGCAGGTATCAATTCCGAAATTTATCCCGATGCGACGAAGTTGAAAAAACAAATGGATTATGCCAATAAACGAGGCGTACCTTACGTCTGTTTGATTGGCTCGGACGAAATGGAAAGTGGTCTTTTGACTTTGAAAAACATGGAGACGGGCGAGCAAGAGAAGTTAGGGTTGGAAAAAATCATTGATTTACTGAGGGGGTAAAAACTTGTTTTCCATAAAACTTAAAACGCTCTAAATTATTGTCTATCAATAATTTAGAGCGTTTTAAGTTTAAAGCAATAGAAAAAATCAGCCTAAATTAGCCTGACCTGTGTTCTAACTAAATCATCATAATTTATTCACTACCCACCCTTGCATTAGAAATAGGCTTTTCTATATCTGCCCAAACTTCGTTGAGTGCAGCATAAAACTTAGGCAAATCAAAGTTCTGTGGGTCGTCGTGCGCATACTTGATGCCTGAATCAACGCACGCATGAAAACCGGGAATCAAATATTCTCCTTTGCGGATAGATGCAATCGTATAAAGCTGTGCGAGGCGTTTATACTGAGGGGCCGTAAAACCAGGCGTTGGTGCATCAACATCGTTGTGGCGACCATAACCTTTCATAGATTTACGCGGTTGAATCAGTTCAATATGCAAATAAAGCCCTTTTGTAGCCCCTTCGCCTAAGACAAAACGCTCCAGTTTCGTCGCTGTTACAGCCTCGTGAAAAGGATTCATCGTTTTAGAATCACCGATACGGTTGACAAAAATATGCGTGACGTTCGCTACCCAGCGATTTAGATGGTTCCATTCCCACGATTCATCATCAATATTTTTAGGAAAACTTGACTCATAACGCGGATAACTTGTGTCGTGAATCACCATGTATTTTGCAAAATTCTGATTGCCTTTGCCATCTTTTACAGAACTCAACGGCAAATCAATATTGCCACCGACTTCCCAATCTGCGATATGATTTCTTTCAAGGTAAGCCCTCAATTGGTCGCGGGAAATTAAACATTTTTGACCCACTCTTTTTGCCAATTCGGGATCCAATTCAGGCAATTCACTACCGACTTTACCTGTCAAATAGACCTTTCGGAGTAAAAACCGTGCTTGGTCTGCGGGTGACAAATTGGTTTTATTTTCTAAAACTTCTTCTACGTTGAATGACCTCGTTGGCAAATTTTCTGTTTGGGTCGGCATCGGTTTGCTGGGGGCAATACATAAACCAATACTCAAAACCATACTTGAAATGGTTAAAACTGCACTTTTAATCATATCTCTTTTGTGTGTAATTTAATAAAATTATTGTCCTTTATATCCTAAATCATTCTACGATAATGCTAAACTCCTTAGCATTTTCTTGTTTTCCTGTCTCACTCGTTGACGAAGCTCTTATTTTAAAAGTACCCGTACTGAGGGGTTTGAACGCTGCCGTATTACTATACGTGTAAGTTTTGAACGTGTTAACGTAGCGTTCAACGATTTTTTCAACTAAAACGCCTTTATCATCAATAATTTCAACTTTGACATTATGAATGTAACCACTTGGATTGCGGTCAAAGCGGATTTCAATAGGCATAGATTGGTTCTTTGAAAAAATGGTTGACATTGGTTTGACTAAAGTAAAATTGACAATATAAGGTGTCGCATCATCTTCCAAAGGAATCACATCGAAACAGCCTGTCAAACCCAATACTAAAATTAAAAAAAGTGCGTAAATCGGTAAATAGTGGAACTTCTGCATGGCAAAATTAGGAAAATTTGTCGAAACGGAGATGCCGTTTTCTTTTTTTTAAAAATAAGCACGTTACTAAAACGATAAAATTTTGTCGTACTATATGATGTAAAACTTAATCTTTTTGTTAAAAATTAACACAAAAAATTTTAATTTTTGAGCGATAACTGTAATTTTATGTTTTAAAAAGGTGCTTAATTGGTTTAGAAACGAATCTTAAATATTAATATTTCACTATGGAACTTATTTATCTTATCTCAAGTTTCGTCTTCGGTGCGGCGTTAGTAGGCTTAATTGTCTATAATTATCTCGTCGGAAGTGGTCAATATATTGCCTTAAAAAATATAGCGCTCAACTATATTTCAAAGGATATTTTAGATGATAGAGATAATAGAATCCAAAATTTAGAAAAAGAAACTAACGATAAAATATTGATTATCATAGATTTAAACAAAGAACTCGCTTCGCTTGAACAAATAAACGCACACCTTGACGAGAAACTTGATTTTCAAAAAGAAGAACTAACCCAACTCCAAAAACGCTTTCAAACCGAATTTGAAAATATCGCCAATCGTTTGCTTGAAGAAAAAAGCCAAAAGTTTACACAGCAGAATCAAACGCAGATGAATGACTTGTTGAACCCACTTCGCGAAAAAATTAAAGACTTTGAGGACAATATGAGCCGTCGGTTTTCAGAAGAAACCCGTGAACGTATCAGCCTCAAAACTGAAATCGAAGGGCTCGTAAAACTCAATCAACAACTTAGTACTGATGCCCATAACTTAACATCTGCTTTACGCGGCGATTCCAAAATGCAAGGCGATTGGGGCGAAATACAACTTGAAAAACTGCTTGAAAAGTCGGGTTTACTGAGGGGGGTACATTACGATGCTCAATCTTCTTTTACAGATGAAAATGGGCAACAACGTCGCCCTGATTTTATTATTCAACTACCTGAAAACAAGCAACTTATACTTGATTCAAAAGTTTCACTCACTGCATTTGAACAATTTTTCAACCATGATGACCCCTCAGTAAAAACCCGTTTTTTGAAGGCACATATTGATAGTCTGCGGACGCATTTCCGTGGTTTAAGCGATAAAAACTATGCCAAACTTTATCAACTCAATTCGCTCGACTACGTTATTATGTTCGTTCCGATTGAATCGGCATTCAGTTTTGCTATGCAAGAAGACACCAATTTATTCACTGATGCACTCGACAAAAATGTGCTGATTGTGACTCCAACTACGCTTATGGCAACGATGCGCACCGTTGGTTATATTTGGAAACAGGAAAACCAAAAGAAGCATGTCATTGAAATAGCGCGACAAAGTGGCTTGTTGTATGACAAATTCGTGGCTTTTGTTGAAGATTTGAAACAAATTGGTCACCGTTTAGATGGTGCTCAAACCGCTTATCACGATGCGATGAACAAACTAAATGACAGTCGAAAATACGGTGATACGCTGGTCGGCAGGGCAGAACGAATCAGGGAATTGGGCGCAAAAGCCTCTAAAAGATTGCCAAAAGACCTGTTAGAGTTAGAATTTGAAGAAAATACAGAATTGGAAAATCCACCTGTATAAAAAACGATGAACAAGAGTTGACATTTCAATCAAAACTTGTTCATCCCAGCAATTACTGCATAAAAAACGTTTTTGTGTTTACTGTGGGTCAGTTGCCCTAATAAAAATCTCTCTTTTTGATGTTACAAATCTAAAGTATCTCTTAATCTTTAAAACTCAAAGCTGTTCAAAAGTGTGACAGTCAAAATATTTGCAACAAAATAAAATTTGCCTCCTTTTGGGCTTTTTTGTCTAAAAAGGTGCAACAAAAGTCTGTGTCTAAACATTTAAGTGATAAAACGGTTAACTTTGCACGCTTCATCAATCATTCTATTGGAATTTAGTCTTGTAATAATAAATGGAACATCTTTCGTCTCTCAATAAATATTTTTGGAAATACAAAGGCCACTTGCTTGCGGGCATCGCTTTTGTGACGATTTCTAACTATTTCCGCATTCTTCAACCGCAAATGTTGCGCCGCGCACTTGATTTGGTTGTTGATAATATCGGCTTATATCGCTTGACAAATGGCTTTGAATTGCAAAATGGCTTGTATGGCATTTTGGGCAAAAGTCTTTTGTTTTTTGGCGTAATGGTCTTGTTTTTTGCGCTTTTGATGGGCGTTTTCATGTATTTTATGCGCCAAACCATCATTGTGATGTCTCGACTTATAGAATACGATATGCGGAAAGGCATTTTTGACCACTATCAAGCCCTTAACCTCGCATTCTATAAGCGCAATGCGACGGGCGATTTGATGAGCCGTATCACTGAAGATGTGAATAAGGTGCGGAACTATTTTGGTCCAACGGTGCTGTATGGTGCTAATCTTGTGACACTGTTTACGTTGACTATTTACTCAATGATTGAAGTAAGTCCGACCCTTACTTTCTATTCTTTACTGCCGCTGCCCTTTCTTGTGGCGGGTATTTATTATGTATCTATTCAAATTTCAAAGCGTTCTGAAATTATCCAACAGCAATTGGCATCGCTTAATTCGTCGGCACAAGAAGCCTATTCAGGTATTCGTGTGGTCAAATCTTATGTTCGTGAAGAACCGATTGTCAAGCATTTTGCTGACCAAAGCGAGGTTTATAAGACAAAAGCCTTGAATTTGGCAGTTATTGACAATGCTTTTTTTCCCGTCATGTTGTTGTGCATCGGTGCAAGTACGATTATTACAGTTTATGTCGGCGGTCTGCAAGTCGTTGCGGGTAATATTACGCCCGGCAATATTGCTGAATTTGTCATTTACGTCAGCATGTTGACATGGCCCGTCACGTCAATCGGTTGGATTGCTTCGTTGACGCAACAAGCCGCGGCTTCACAGAAACGTATAAATGAGTTTATGAATACCAAACCAGAGATTGAGCATCAAGTCCGTTCGACTTTGAATCAACCTTTGGAAGGCAATATTGAGTTCAAAAATGTATCGTTCACCTATCCCGACACAGGTATTGCTGCTTTGCAAAATGTTAGTTTTCGCTTGAAAAAAGGTCAAAAACTCGCTATTATTGGCAAAACAGGCTGTGGAAAAACGACAGTCGCCGATTTATTGGTTCGTTTGTACGATGTTACTGAGGGGGTCATTTTGATTGATGGACAAGACATTCGAGATATTCCACTCGACACTTTGCGGCAGCAAATGGGCTATGTGCCACAAGACGTTTTCCTCTTTTCAGATACCGTTGCAGGCAATATTGCTTTCGGCAAAAAAGGAGAGGTCGAAAGAGCTGAAGTTGAGCAATTTGCGCGTTATGCGGCTGTTTATGATGATATTATGGGTTTATCACAGGGTTTCGAGACGATGGTTGGCGAGCGTGGTGTCACCCTTTCAGGTGGTCAAAAACAACGCATTTCAATCGCTCGCGCCTTGATAAAACAGCCCGATATTGTGCTACTCGATGACTGCTTATCGGCGGTTGATACAACCACAGAAAAGACCATTTTAGGCTATTTTAATGATGCTTTGGCGGATAAAACGTCCATTATTATCACGCATCGTATTCATGGTATGTTGCCATTTGATAAAATAATTGTCCTTGAAAACGGTTCAATTGTCGAAGAAGGGACACATGACCAACTGCTTTTAAATGGTGGCTATTATGCTGAAATATTTGAACAACAACAGATGCAAGAGGAAGCGGCTTAACTGTTATGCACAACTTTATATAAATTTTAAAACGCCTAAATTGCATTTTTCCGTTAAAATTTAACGTAAAAATGCAAAAAATGAATTTTATTTGCTTTATTATGAAAAAAAACGTATCTTAACGTTAAATTTTAACGGATAAAAACATGTTAATCAAATTTATTGCAAAAAATATATTTTCTTTCAAAGAAGAAACGGAATTTAACTTGTTTCCGAACAAGACGCAACGTTTACCCCATCATAAAGTAACACATAGTAATATTGAATTTCTACGTTTAAGTGCAGTCTATGGTGCTAATGGTTCGGGAAAGTCTAACTTAATAAAAGCTATTTCTTTATTAGAGTCAATTGTTGAAGAGGGAAAATTAATTGACGGGGTTGATGAAATAAAATTTAGGCTTAGTAATGATAGTATTAATATTCCAATCTCATTAGGTATTGAGTTTTATGCAAAATCTAAAATTTATTATTATTCTATAACTTTTGAAAAAGGAATTATCTTCAATGAATACCTTGCCGAAAGCAATAAGGATAGCGATATTTTGATTTTTGAAAGAACGAATGAAAATAACATTCAATCTATCGTTTTTTTTGAAGGATACACTAAAAATGCTAAAAACAAACTATTTGTAGAGGTTTTGGCTGAAAAACTCATACAAAAAGATGAATTATTGCTTTCGTTTCTTTCTACCAAATATGAAAAAGAGTTTATTGACGTTAAAATAGCTTGTGAATGGTTTGAAACAACTCTCGTCATTGTAAAACCAGATGCAAAACCAAGCGGTATTGCTCATATTTTAGATACAAATAGTGATTTGAAAGAATTTGCTAATGTTTTTATTCCCAGTTTAAATACAGGTATCAATAAAATTCATGTCGAGAAAGAAAAGATAGAAGATTTAGAAAGAGGTGATAAAAATGGTATGAAAAGTGTATTAGCAAAAATAAAAAAAGACCCTAATTTACTTTCCGTATTATCTCATAAAGAAAGTGGAGAAGAATTTTCATTAGTCAATGAAAATGGAGAAATTTTTATCAAAAGATTAGTGCCAATTCATATAAATGATACGGGAACAGATGTAGAATTTACCGTTGGAATGGAATCTGATGGCACTAAAAGATTAATTGATTATATTCCTGCGTTTAATGGCATTATAAATGAAGAACGCGTTTTCATAATTGACGAAATAGAACGCAGTATACACCCTATTACAATTAAAGAAATCATTTCTAAAATTTCATTAGACCCGTTCACAAAAGGACAACTAATTTTCACCACACACGAATCTTGTTTGTTAGACCAAGAAATATTGAGACCTGATGAAATTTGGTTTGCCCAAAAAGATATCGATGGCTCTTCAAAATTATATTCTTTGAGTGATTTTAATATACATAATACAGCGAATATCGAAAATGGGTATTTGAATGGTCGCTTTGGAGGTATCCCTTTTTTATCAAATTTGAAAGACTTAAATTGGCATAAATATGAGGTATCTGAGTAGAAATAAGGTCTATGAAAAAGTCGCCGTTCAAAAAGATGCAAAGAAAATTTATATCTTTTGTGAAGGAGAAGACAAGGAAATCAAATATTTTAAATATTTTCAAGGGTTTTCTTCAAATATTGATATTATTCCAATACCAAATAATAATGGTCAATCAGACCCTTTAAAACTAAAAGAAAACGCCACATCTTTATTTTTAGGAAATGAGCCTATATATAAGTTAATTGAAGAATATCATGATGAAATTTGGTTTGTCATTGATACCGATAGATGGAACGAAGGCAATAAAATTCAGCAATTAAAGGATTTTTGCACATCAAATAATGAAAACTACAATGGTTGGAAATTAGCTCAAAGTAACCCTTGTTTTGAATTATGGCTTTATTATCATTTTTTAAACACTAAGCCTATTGAAAATGACGTAAAAAACTTCAGTTCTTTTAAGGAATATGTCAATAACCAAATTAAAGGAGGTTTTGATAACCGGAGTATGCCAATTGAATTGGAATCTGCAATCGAAAACGCTCTAATAAATTTTGAGGTTGAAAATGAACAACCGAAACTGTATTCGACTGAGGTTCATAATTTAGGTACGGTCATATTGCCTTTTGTGAAAATACAATTAGGTAAATTAAAAGAAATGATAAAAAATAATACTTATACAAAATGATTCTTGAAACCCATAAAATACTACGCGTAAATGTATAATTGACTCATTAGTTCAAGGTTTCAAATTGATAAATTAAGCGTAAATGTAATATAACAGCACTTCCTTTCTTGTGAAAAAACATCTCATCAGTATTCTCAAATATTCGCTCTTTCTTGGCGTGGGCGTTGCCATCATGGTTTGGCTTTACAACAGTCAAAACGCAGCTTTTCAAGAGCAACTTCGCCTCGAAGGTCAACCACCGCGTCCTTTTATCAATAAACTTTTAGACGATTTTCGTTCGGTCAATGTATTTTGGATTGGCATGACGCTGCTTGCGTTTTCGATTTCCAATTGGAGTCGAGCGATTCGTTGGAATATGCTCATTTATCCGTTGGGTTTCAGACCTAAGATATTAAACGCCTTTTTTGCCGTCAATATCAGTTATTTCACCAATCTATGGATGTCGCGGGCGGGTGAAGTTGTGCGCGCAAGTGCTTTGGCGAAGGCGGAAGGCATGTCGGTGAGTCGTGTTATGGGAACGGTGGTTGTTGACCGCATATTGGATTTAATCACCTTAGCCATCATCGTAGGTTTTTCTTTTTTAATACAATACGACCTTTTATGGCATTGGTTGGATGATAATATGGGCAGTGGTGACGGTTCGTTTCGCCTGTTTCAACATCCGTTGTTCCTCGGAATAATAGCCTTTGGTGTGTTGAGCATAGTACTTTTTTACGTTTTTCGTAAGAAAATCGCTCAATTGCCGCTTATAAATAAGGTTTGGCATATTGTAGAAAAATTTGCAGAAGGGTTAAAAACCATTAAAAAAGTAGAAAACCTACCGCTGTTTATTTTTCACAGCATCAATATTTGGGTCATGTATTATATGATGACTTATTTCTGCTTTTTCGCTTTCGCGCCTACGGCAAATTTAACGGCAATGGCGGCATTAACGGTCTTTGTGTTTGGTACTTTTGGTATTGTGATTCCTTCGCCGGGCGGTATGGGAACTTATCATTTTTTAGCGACTTCTGCTTTGCTGTTATACAATGTGAAAGGTGAAGACGGGTTTTCCTTTGCGAATATCAACTTTATTACCATACAGATTTTTTACAATGTTATTGTAGGTATTATTTCAATTGTTTTGCTCAATCGCATGAACAAAAAACAGCGCCCCCTCAGTACAGACGACCTTTTAGAGCCTGATACGCATATCATTTTTGATGACTCAAAGCCCTAATTTTAGTCTTTGCCGCAACACTTCATACAAAATAACACCCGTTGCAACCGACACATTCAGCGAGTCGGTTGTGCCAACTTGCGGGATGATAAAGGTTTCATCGGCGCGACGTAATAAAGCTCGATTAACGCCTTCGCCTTCAGAACCCATAAGAATAGCCGTTGGAAAGCTGAAATCCACGTCAAAAACCTTGTTTCTTGCGCCTAAATCGCTTGCAACAACACGCACACCTGATTGGGCGAGATAATCCAACACCGCACTCAATGTCTTTTCACGACAAACAGCCAAACGGCTCAAAGCACCCGCAGAGGCTTTCATCGCATCGGCATTGAGCAACGCTGCACCATTATGCGGAACAACAATCGCATGTACGCCCATGACTTCCGCCGAACGCGCAATAGCCCCGAAATTGCGGACATCGGTAACGTTATCCAATAATATCAACAAAGGCGTTTCACCTTTTTCAAAAACAAAGGGTAAAATATCTTCCAAACGCTGATATTCGATAAGGGGCAAAAAACCTAAAATGCCTTGATGATTGCCGCCATTAGCCATTTTTGAGAGCTTTTCACGCGGCACGATACTGAGGGGTATGTTAAATTCTTTTGATAATTTACGGATTTCAATTTCAGCTTCGCCACGTAAGCCTTGCTGCATCATGACTTTTTCAAAGGGTTTGCCCGACCGAATCGCATCTGCGACAGGGTGACGACCGTATATTAATGTGTTTTCTTCTTTCAATTTCGTTATGTGTTAAAGTGATTACTCCAAATCCTTTTTTTCTAATCGTTTATAACCGCTTGTCGTGTCTTGAAAATTAAAATATCGTTTATTGGTTTTACTGTATTCGATGTTGTCAAAAATAGTAAAAAAGTTCTTTTTTCCACCTGTCATCCACATCGTTTGTTTGGAATCAGGCACAATGTAAAGAGAACGCGTCGAATCAGGCGATTGTATGGCAGAAATATAAAGCGTTTCATAAGCACTGCCCCAATACATCAGCAGTTTTTTTTCATCAACATCCTCGTTGTCCACAAAAAACTTTGTGCCTTCAAAGCGACGTGTTTTATCCAATAGTTGGGTTAAATAATTGAGTCGTTGGGTATAAGGTGTATGTGTTTTATAAATGTATAATAATTTGAAAATCAATATAAAACCAATAAAACCAGCCGCCCATTTTGCATTTTTAATATTGGGTAAAACATCAAAAATAAAAGGCACGACAAGCATGACAGCAAGCGGCAAATATTGACTTTCAAGATAAAACCAATCTTTGCTATCATAATATGAAGTAGCAATAATAAAAATAAAACCAAAGGTTGACACTACAAAAAATGCTCCTTTTAGCCACTCTTTTTTCCAAATATAAAACCCAATAATGCCGATTAAAAACGGCAAAACGAGCGCAAAATCGTCAAAACAGTGCCCCCAAAACAGTCGTTGACTCGGCGCTGTCAATAAATCAGAAAGCGGTCTTTTGATATGTTCCAATATCCGTTCTGATGAACCTTTATCATAAGGGCTGACACCGGTAATATAAAATTTGGAAAAATTAGCTATTGCAAAACTTAATGAAGACCAGACAAGGAGTCCGTAACTAAAATTTGGTGCTGATGAAAAACGATTCTTTAAAGGCTGTGGAAGGTCTTTTTTACAAAATTTACTGAGGGGGGTAATTTCACCCATAAAAAAATAGCCCCACATAAAACAAAATGGAAAAATGATGAGTGGATGAAAATAAACGATTGTAAAAATAAGCCCGATACTGAGGGGATACTCCCACGAACGCATTTTTAGAAATGTGCCTCGATTCATCAATAAAGCAAAATAGACAAAAGTGAGCGATATACCTTGTATGACTTCATTTTGCATCCAATAGAATGTATGAGCTGTCATCAGCATATACCACAGCAAAATACCTAATGCTAAAGCCTTGACTTTCAGTATTTTATCACAAATAAAAAATGCAAGCCAATGAAAAGTAACAAAAGAAAGCGAAAAGGACATCAAAACGACAGGCAATGGAAACCCCATTTTTGAGGTCAAAAGAGGAAAGGATTGAACGAATGCAGCACCAAATCTATCAACGACAATGAAAAGACTTTCTTTATTGATGACATAAAAACTTTGGAAAGCGGCATCTAATATTATCGTCCGTTCACGCCAAAAAACGAGGGAAAGGACAGCCAAAATACCAAAAGTGATATGTCCGAATAGCGTTGTATAGCGTTGGTAAGTGGGTTGCATTGTTGGAGATATGAAGTATGAAGTATGAGATATAAAGCATTCAATTTTTCATACTTCATATCTCATACTTCATACTTAAATTAAGCTGCTTTTAGGCGTACCAATTTTGAATGGCTCAATTTTTCACGCGCATAAGAGCGAGTGACTTCAAATTCACTTATTTCATGTCTTTGAGAAGGCATATCGAACATCAAATCGGTCATAATCGCTTCGCAGATTGAACGCAAA
The DNA here is from genome assembly GCA_043744475.1 of Saprospiraceae bacterium. Classification (GTDB taxonomy): domain Bacteria; phylum Bacteroidota; class Bacteroidia; order Chitinophagales; family Saprospiraceae; genus JAAFJT01. The sequence goes on from JAYTUR010000889.1 coordinate 11,491, forward strand.
CCACGCGCACCTAAGTTGTAATCTAAGGCAGTACGAGCGATGAAATCAATCGCATTAGGCGAAAAAGTCAATTTAACCCCTTCCAAATCAAACAATTTTTGATACTGCTTGACGAGTGAATTTTTAGGTTCGACCAAAATACGCTTCAATGTTTCCAAATCCAAAGGATTCAAAGCCGTCAAAACGGGCAAACGACCGACCAATTCAGGAATCAAACCAAACGACTTGATGTCTTGCGGTGAGATGTATTGCAGCATATTGTCGCGGTCAATCAAGTCTTTTTGCTCCGCGTTGTAGCCTATAACTTGCGTATTGAGTCTGCGCGCAATCACTTTTTCGATGCCGTCAAATGCACCACCACATATAAAAAGGATATTATTCGTATTGATAGACACTAATTTCTGTTCAGGGTGCTTTCGTCCGCCTTGTGGTGGTACTTGCACGTCAGCTCCTTCCAGCATTTTCAAGAGACCTTGCTGTACGCCTTCGCCCGAAACGTCACGAGTGATGCTTGGATTATCGCCTTTTCGAGCGATTTTATCAATTTCATCCACATAAACGATACCTCTTTCGGCAGCTTTGACATCAAAATCAGAGACTTGAAGTAAGCGCGACAACATACTTTCAACGTCTTCGCCGACATAACCCGCTTCTGTAAAAACAGTGGCATCTACAATCGAAAAGGGCACATTCAAGAGCTTGGCAATCGTCCGCGCCATCAATGTTTTGCCCGTTCCAGTACGCCCAACAAAAAGAATATTTGATTTTTCAATCTCAACATCTCCCTCCGCAGTCGGCGGCTGTTTCAACCTTTTGTAGTGGTTGTAAACGGCAACAGCGAGCGTTTTCTTAGCTTCGTCTTGCCCAATGACGTATTGGTCGAGGTAGTTTTTCAACTGCTGCGGCGTTCTGTCAATCGGTTTCCAATCGTCTTTTTTCTTCTTCGTTTTTTTACGTTCCGGAACGGCACTCTCGCCGAGTTCTTGCTCGACAATATCCATAGCTTGGCTTGCACAAGCTTCGCAAATATGGGCTTCAGAGCCAGCAATCAGAATGCCAACTTGCTCTTTGGGTCGTCCACAAAAGGAACAGTAGTAACCTTGATTTCTTTTATTCATGTATAGAAAGACTATTTATTTCAAAATTGGGCGCAAAAATACACATATTTAACGGCTTAAAGAAATAAAATCAAATCCTTACTTTTTAGCGGCATAATCCACAACCAAATGGCAAAATGCTTTGACACCCACCGTAAAACCGCTTTCGTCAATATAAAAATCAGGTGTGTGGTGCGCGGCTACTTCTGATGCTGTCTTGTCTTTTGCCATACCACCCAAAAAGAAAAAGAAACCGGGTATTTTTTCTTGATATTTAGCAAAATCCTCTGCGCCCGTCACAGGGAAAGTAACACGCACATTGTCCACACCCGCCGCATCTTCAAGACTCGGATACATTTTTTTTGTCAATTCTGGATTGTTATACGTCACAGGGTTGCCTAATTCAATTTCACAAATAGCTTCTGCACCCGCCGATTCAGCAATGTTTTTCACAACTCTTTTGATGTTTTCATGCACTTGCTTTTGAATTTTAGGGTCTAATGCACGTATGGTACCCACCATTTTGGCTTCTTCTGGAATGATATTGCCGCGAATACCCGCATGAAAACTACCAATCGTTACAACCGCAGCCGACTCATTTAAAGGTGTCATGCGGCTCACAACCGTTTGCAAACCCATGATGATTTGCGCGCCCGTCACTATCGGGTCAATGCCTTCCCATGGATATGCGCCGTGTGTTTGTTTCCCTTTGATGGTAATCGTCAAACCATCAGAACTTGCCATAGTGCCCATCGGGCGGTATCTGATTTGTCCTGCGGGTGTTTGTGAATTGATGTGCAAGCCAAAAATCGTTTCAACTTTCGGATTGTCCAAAACACCTTCACGGACCATCACGCTTGCACCACCCTCTTCGCCTTTGGGTGCACCTTCTTCGGCAGGTTGAAAAATGAAAACGACTGTACCCGCCAATTCACTTTTTACTTGTGACAACACTTCGGCAGTGCCCATCAGAATAGCCATGTGCGTATCATGTCCGCAGGCGTGCATCACACCCGTTTCCATATCGTTAAAGGTTGTTCTGACTGTTGATTTAAACGGTAAATTGCCGCGTTCTGTTACAGGCAAGCCGTCCATATCTGCACGAAGTGCGACCGTTGGACCCGGTTTGCCCCCCCTCAGTATGCCGACCACGCCTGTCTTAGCAATGCCTGTTTTCACTTCATCAAACTTCAAATCGCGAAGGAATTTGGCTATTTTTTCAGCCGTTTTGTATTCTCTGTTGGATAACTCCGGGTTTTGATGAAAATCACGTCGCCAAGCGATGACTTTCGGTTCGACAGCAACGGCTAATTTGTCGAGTTTGGTTTTCAAAGCCGCATTTTTGTCCATTTGAGCCAATAGCGTTTGTGCTGATACCAAAAGGAGTACAAACAAGATGCCTTTAGCAGCTGTCTTAGAAAAAGAAGTAAAATGTTTTTTCATACTTAAAAATTGAATTTATAAATGATTGATTTTAAATGAAATAATATTTTTTAATCTAAAAACTCAAATAATAAAGCGGCTTTGATGGCGAAGTCTTTGTTACCTTTCAGAAACTCCTCTTGTGCGAGTAAATGCAGCCCCCTCAGTATATTTTGCGAAAAAAGCGTTTTTTGAACCCGCGTATCTTTTTTAACCGTTAAAATATCTTCTTTGGCGGGGAGTTCGGGCAATGCGGCAATTTCAGCAATATTATTAGCGGTCAAAACCTCGCTTGTTCGGATATTATTTGGCAACAAATCGTAACCCATCGCAAGCGGTTGTTCAGATTGTTGTATCTCAAAAAGAGAATCCCCACTGGCTCTGGTGTACCAAAAACGCCCCATCCTTCCGACGGTATCTACCTTACGAGGGTCAATGCGTTTTTTTTCTAAGTCTAAAATGTCTTCATTGATGTGCATACGCAAAACGCGGCACAAAATGAGAATGCCTCCACCTTTTTCGTCACTCAAAGGTAAAATCTGTTCAACCCGACATTCCATCTGAATCGGCGATTCTTTTACCCTAAATGGGCGTATCAAGTCCGATTGAATAGGTGTCAGCCCTGCTTTTTCAAATTCACTTACTCCCTTCGGATAATTGACTGCAGTTAAAGTCATTTGACGAACAAAACTGTGGCTAACGATATTGATGACGCACTCATTAACTTCTTGTACGTTAGCCAAAGTGTCTTTCGTCGTGCCATTATTTGTCCGAATGCTCGTCGCAAACCCCACAATCGGCGGTTTGGAACTAAACGCATTAAAAAAACTATACGGTGCAAGATTGGGTACCCCCTCAGTATCAATGGTACTTACAAAGGCGATGGGTCGTGGGGATACTGCGCCAATCATAAATTGATACATATCGAGAGGTGAAGTCGTTTCTGGATCTATTTTTCTTATCATAAAGTTATGTGTTTTTGCAAAATTAAAATTTTAAAGCCCAATTATACTAAAAAAGGCTAATTATAAGGAAACAAAAGATAAAACATGGTAGTATAAAAGAATTGAGCCTTTCTAAATTTTAATTCAAAAAAAAATTAGCTTAAAAAGAATGTATTATTTTTTTTCAATATTTTTTTTTGCATAAAAAAATTTCAATAACTTATGCTCTTGCATCATAAAATGAGGACAATAAGCCCTTTGACAAATTAAACTTTTGTTTTTTTTGATAGTCTTAAAATGTGATGAAAATAAAAAATATAAATTTTATCATATATTTTTCTTCGAAAAT
>JAYTUR010000890.1:0-3842 GCA_043744475.1 Saprospiraceae bacterium
ATATCAATAACTGCAGCATCAGATTCCACTTTCCCAGACGTTGGTACGGACACTTCTACTTGCCCTAAAAAGCCTGTGTATGAATTGAAATAAGCATCAAAATCAACGGATAACTTGTTATCAAGCAATACACTCTTATAACCTACTTCAAAAGACCTAATTTTTTCGGGCTTCATAGATGGCAAATTAGCCACTTTGAGCAAAGCTCTATTTTTCAAAGCAGCATCATTTTTAGCGATACCTGCTGCGACATCTGCATTAACTGCCGCCGTAAAAATATCGACAGAAGCCAATGTATAAGAATTCTCGTTGAAACCAATGCCTTCATTTACCCTTGCTAAACCGCCTACACGCCGTACACTCGCATTGTTGAGAAAGGAAAATGCTTCAAACAAAGCAGGAAACCGATAACCCGTTTGGAAAGATGTTCTGAAATTGTGCTTTTCTGCTGCCGTATAAACTAAGGCAATGCGTGGATTGAATTTAGGGCTAAATTCGGGATTATTGTCCACCCGAGCCGAACCTGTTACTTTCAATTTATCATTTAAAAACAATTTACTCGCTTGCACAAACGCGCCATATTTTGTATAAATTTGATTCGCCCCAAAAGAACCATTTGCATCAGCCACTGTTCGCGTTTCCAAAGGTCTTGCAAAATCCACAAACGTATTGCCATCAGGAATAACTTCGTAACGGCGATAATCTGTACCCACCAATACTTTTGCCCACGTGAATTTGCTAAAACTGTATTGAAAATCAAAGTGGTACGTATTACTCGATTGCCATAAGGCTGCACCGCCATTTGGCGCACCAGTTGGCACTGATGATAAAATATCCCAATTATTAGAGTTAACAATCGTGTTTTTAAGGGTTTCAAACTGCGGGGTACCCGGTTCGGCACGACCTTTATCGGCTACAATTCTTGCCAAATTCATGGCAGTTGCCAAATCCACACCATTGTTGACTTGCGTTTGCAATTCATTTTTGAACTTTGTTCCCCAAACGGCATTGGTCGCGTTGTTGAGGTCGAGGTTATATGCCAATGGATTTAAGTTGTAAGATTTACCTGTATTTTCCTGCAAAACATAAAAACGCAAGAGCAAATCACTACCACGCAATTCCAATTTATGGTTTTGTACCGTGACATCTTTCAACTGAATGCGGTTACCGCGCTGAAAAATACCGTCCATGATACCATAACGATAGTTGTAGGACAGTTCGAGTTTTTCATTCAGTTTGTAAAACAAGCCACCGTCAAATTTTAAATTGCGAACAGTCGGATAAATTAAATCTTTTTCAAGATAACCCGTTCTGGCAACGTTGAAACTTTGCGATTTGCCTTTGTAATTAATCGTAATCGCTTGCCGTGCTTGTCTGTCGTCAGCGTAACGACTCCATTGGTCGCGTGCAGGATTGTTTTCGCCCGACAATTCAGGAAAGTTTGGATTGGCTGTTAATAAATTCTGCGGGTTTTGGTCAACAAGTCCATTCGCCACCCAGTCAGTGCCTTTTAGAGAGCTAAAATTCAACTTAAATGCAAATTTATCCTTAAACGCTTTGGCATAACGGACGGCTATTTCGGTCAATACTGAGGGGTCCCTGTCTATGCCGTCCACGTGATTGATACCGACTTTTTGGTAAAAACTGAAGCCTTGATTAATAAATGGACTTTTGGTTTGTAAGTTTGCCAAACCATTGATAGCGTTCATACCATAAAGGGCAGAAGCCGTGCCGGGGATAATTTCAACGGTTTGAATATCCAATTCCGTTGCACCAATCGCATTGCCGAGCGGTACGCCTAATGTTGCGGCTTGCATATCAACGCCGTCAATGAGTTGTAAGAAGCGGAAATTGTTTGGCACATTAAATCCTCGTGTATTCGGTACTTTAAAAGTCAAACTCGAAGTGAGCATTTGAACGCCTTTGACATTTTCTAAAGCATCATAAAAACTCCCCCCTGCTGCTTGACGAATAGCGCGAATATCCAGTTTTTCAATCGCAACAGGCGATTTTAAGATACTTTCTTCAACTTTTGAAGCGGATACGACCACTTCACTCACCAATACATCTTGCGTATTGAGTTCAATGGACAGCTTGCTTTGAGCATCCAAAACTTGTACTTCGCGGGTTTCAAAACCAACACTGTTGAATTGAATTGTGAAAGGAAATTTCAATTTCGTTTTCAATGTAAACGTGCCATCGTTGTCAGAAACAGTTCCTGCAATCGTACCTTTTATAGTAATTGATACACCAGGAAGTGACTCTTTTTTGTTATCTGTTACTTTACCTGTGACGAGGACGAGTGATTCTTGCGCTTGAACGACGTTATATGTGAAAGCGAAAGAAAATAATAGAAACAGATGTTTGATGTTAAAATTTTTCATTTCGATGATTTGTTTAAAAACTTAAAAAATAATTGAATTAATTTGGATTGTGCAGCAAGGATGCTGCATCGGAAAGCCGTTTTAGTCCTTGGCAGGACAACACAAGCCATGTCGCCGTAAATGATTTTTTTGTTGCATGATTTTTAGTTTTCCCCCCCTCAGTATAGAGTGAGTTTTGTTGATAAAAATTTGGTAGTCAATAATTTAAGTTTCAAAAAAAGCGGAAAATCAATACTTTCCGATTTCTAAATCTACATCTTCACAAAGGTGAATATTCGATTTCAGGTGGGTAATAGAAACAAAAGAATGAGCCTCTTGTCCTGCTACAATTTCAGCCAAAACCTGTGCAATATCATTCAACAGACTATTTTTTCTATCACCATATATGTAGAATGAAGCGATTTCATTGGCTAAACCATTTTTTTTATTGCCATAAACAAGGAATTCTGCGCCGCCTTCTAACCATTCAAAAACGGTTTGTGATTTTGCCAAAAGCCGACTCTCTAAGTTTTCATTTTGCTTTGTACGTGTCGGAAAAACGACATCTAAACGATTAACGATACCCTCATTTTGATATTGCCGAAGTTGTGCTTGAAACGTTTTATCTGTCGGAAAATCCAGATGCTCAACGAAAAGCCAATTTTTGCCACGTACATCTGAAGCCACTCTTTTAGACAACAAATCCTCCAAATGAGGTTTTTTGCCAATCAAAATGATGTCTGTCCGTCCATCAAAAGTACGTTCGGGTCTTTCTTTTCCGATAATTTCTGATTGATAAGCTGCGCTATTAATCGGTAAATTATCGTTAGAAACAGCGTGATACTGAGGGGTCGCTGTTGGTGCGTTGTAGTAATTATTATTTATAAAATCCATTGTTTTTCAATTATTTAAGTGAACTTTTGGCAAGCGCATTGTATTACTAATAACACATACTCCGTTCAGTTTTTAAAATGATATTACAAAATTCTTAAAAAAATAAAGCTGAAAATTCAGCATAAGGAAGAATTAACAACAACAACACGTTGTAGATACAGAGTGAGTATGAATGCCAAACAATGGGCGAAAGGCTGAACCGACAACATACACGTCGAAGTGAAATTTAATTTTCATAATTAATTCTGTTTTTATATGACCAAAAAAAATAGGTTAGGATTTGGCACCGAATTCCCAATCGCAGGGAAGGTTGCCGACGCTTCATTGAGCCTCTCTCTCCACGTCTCTTTATAAAAACCAATATTGCTTTTGCTTTAAAAGCTGATGCAAAGATAATGCCTATTCTACTAATTCTACAAATTTAGTAGAATTAATTTTTAAACTTTTTTTATCCTATGAGCCTCAATCGAAATGTACCAACAATTGCCTAAGAATTCAATTTTTATAAAAATACACTAATTCTATCAATATAGTAGTATTTGAAAAAAATAATCGTAACTTTGTTTCACAAAATCAGTTTAATAC
>JAYTUR010000891.1:0-15211 GCA_043744475.1 Saprospiraceae bacterium
CAGGACGTAATTATGGTCAAATGACATGGGCGAAAAGCGGTATTAAGGTAGCAGAATTTAGACCGAATTTCACTTACAACAGCCGTTCATTGAGTGTGAATGTGGGTGAAGGTCGCCACGTCTTGATATTTACAAATATACTGAGGGGGTGCTCTGATACGATAATTGCTAATGTGACTTGTCGTCAAATTATCCCAATTCAGCAAATACCAACGGTTTATGTGGATACAACGGTTTTGGTTGGCAAAACATTAGATTATTGTTTAACAAAAACCAATAGAGCGACAACGGCTGAAACGTCCGTAACGGCTATTTGTACGCCACGCGGCAATATTTCTGCAACGATAAATGATCAAATGGACTGCATTTTACTGAGGGGTCAACGTGAAGGCTTCGATACGGTTTGTTTGCTCCGTTGCGACCCAACAGGCGTTTGTGATACGACTATAATACGTGTAAAAGTTGTGAAACCAATAGCGCAACAGACATTCAAAACAGTGGTTCAAAATGTCGTTGTCGGTACAGATTCAAGCTATTGCGTTGACCGTTCTCTGATGGTTGGTACACGTTTAACATTGAAAAATACGTGCGAACCGAATAGCGTTGACAATGTCAATTTCATTGTTAATAGCTTGTGTATCAATTATTTCGCTGATAATATCGGTAGCGATACGGCTTGTTTGGTACTGTGCGATGAATTCGGCAATTGCGATACGACACGTTTCATTGTCAATGTCAAATCACGAGGTTTGCGTTTATTACTGCCTGTGGCTATGCCTGACAAAATGACGATGGCTTATGGTTCAAGTAAGGAAATTGAAGTAATGAAGAATGACTCGACTTTCAATGTACCGACGCAAGTAGAGCTTATTCGTCAGCCACAATATGGTATCATTACGGTCAATCCTGCAACGGGTATTGTGACCTATAAACCGTCTTTGGGCAATTGCGAACCGCGTGATAGTTTCTTATACGCTTTGGTTAATGCCGTTGGTTCTGATACGACAACCGTCAATATTGAAATTCTTTGTGACGATGTCGTTGTTTATTCAGGTTTTTCACCAAACGACGATGGTAAAAACGATGCGTTTACAATCATAGGACTTCAAAAATATGCAGGCTCTAAGTTATTGGTTTTCAATCGTTGGGGTAATCAAGTTTTTGAAGCTAAGGACTATAAAAACGATTGGAAAGGTACTTACGACGATAAGGCATTGCCCGATGGCACATATTTCTGGATTCTGGATTTAGGTGGCGGTAAAACGATGTCGGGTTATGTTCAGATTTTGAGATAACGTTTTGACGTTAAGCAAAAAAAATCGGCTAAATGGTTGTGGTACAACTGTTTAGCCGTTTTTTTATGTTTTATACTGAGGGGGGTATATTTCGTCAAAAATTTACCAACTTTACGGCAAAAAAATCAAGAATGGAAAAATCTAAATTACGCAGCCAAAATTGGTTTGGCAAAACAGGAAAAGACGGGTTTATTTACCGCGCATGGATGAAAAATCAAGGGATTCCGAAAGATTTTTTTGAAGGAAGACCCGTCATTGGCATTTGCAATACATGGTCAGAACTGACGCCTTGCAATGCCCATTTTAGAGATTTAGCAGAAGCGGTAAAAAAAGGCGTGTTAGAAGCAGGTGGTTTTCCAGTCGAATTTCCCGTCATGTCTTTGGGCGAAACTCTGATAAAACCAACAGCGATGTTATACCGCAATTTGGCGAGTATGGACGTTGAGGAATCCATTCGCGCCAATCCGATTGACGGTGTTGTATTGTTGTGTGGTTGTGATAAAACAACACCTTCGCTCGTCATGGGTGCGTGTAGTGTGGACATTCCGACCATTGTGATTTCAGGTGGTCCGATGCTCAAAGGGCATTGGAAAGGGAAGGATATTGGCACTTCTGATGTTTGGCGGTTCGATGTGGCGCATAAATTAGGTGAAATCACGCAAGCAGAATTCATCGAAGCGGAGGCGTGTATGGCGCGCACGCAAGGGCATTGTGCCGTCATGGGTACGGCTTCGACGATGGCGACAATGGTTGAAGCATTGGGTTTGTCTTTGCCAAATAATGCTTCGATTCCTGCGGCAGATGCACGGCGTAAAGTTATTTCGCAGCTGTCGGGTCGCCGCATTGTGGAAATGGTTAATGAGGATTTGAAATTGTCAAAAGTATTGACACGCGAGGCGTTTGAAAATTCGATTATGGTCAACGCAGCAATAGGGGGTTCTACCAATTTTGTCATTCATCTTTTGGCAATAGCGGGACGTATTGGCGTTGATTTGACGATTGATGATTTTGATAAATGGTCGCAAAATATACCGCTTTTAGCCAATATTCAGCCTTCAGGTGCGCATTTTATGGAGGATTTGTACTATGCAGGAGGTTTGCCAGCCGTGATAAAAGAGATGTCGAAAATTCTTCATAATGATGTAATTACCGTTACGGGTAAGTCAATGGGTGTTATTTGCGCTGATGCGGTAGCTTATAATACAGATATTATTTCGACGATGGAAACGCCTTTCAAACCTGAATCGGGCATTGTGGTTGTGCGGGGCAATCTTGCGCCAAATGGTGCAGTTCTGAAACCTTCGGCTGCAAGTCCTGAACTGTTGACGTATCGTGGTCAAGCCGTTGTTTTTGAAACGATTGAGGATTATCATGCCCGCATCGAAGACCCTGATTTGGAGATTGATGAACACAGCATCATGGTTTTGAAAAATGTCGGACCCAAAGGTTATCCCGGTATGGCGGAAGTGGGCAATATGTCTTTACCAAAGAAACTATTGGTTAAAGGCGTGACAGATTTGGTGCGTATTTCGGACGGTCGCATGAGTGGAACGGGTTTCGGAACAGTCGTTTTGCATGTTTCGCCTGAAGCGGCAGATGGCGGCAATTTGGCTTTGGTCAAAAATGGTGATTGGATTAAATTGAACGTGCCGAATCGCAGTTTAACCTTAGAAGTGTCTGATGAAGAATTGGCAGAACGCCGCAAAGATTGGCAACCATTCGATTTGAAATTGAACCGTGGTTATGCCCATTTATATGTAACAAATGTCGAGCAAGCACATTTAGGGGCTGATTTTGGCTTCTTACGCGGTGGGTCGGGTAGTATCGTTACAAGGGATTCGCACTAAAAAAGCTGTTTAAATGTTTGAAATACTGAGGGGTATTTTAAACAAAAAAATGGTTGTTACTGTTAAGATGCAGCTTAATAATGAGTAAAAAATTATTTTTATTATTAAAAAACAATCAAAATCATGCAAATTAAAAGAAAAGCCACCGCCGTTTGGAACGGTTCAGGTAAAGAAGGCAAAGGACAATTGACATCTCAAAGTGGTGTTTTGAAAGATACACAATACGGTTTCAATTCCCGTTTTGCCGATGGTATCGGTACAAATCCAGAAGAGTTGATTGCTGCGGCACATTCGGGCTGTTTCTCCATGAAGTTGGCTTTCAATTTACAAGAAGCAGGTTTGACCGCTGATGAAATTCAAACCACTGCTGTTGTCATTTTGGAAAATGGGGGCATTAATCAAATTGATATGACAACATCGGTTAAAGCCGAAGGCTTGACGGCTGAAAAATTGGAAGAATTAGCAATAAATGCTAAGGAAAATTGCCCGATTTCTAAGCTCTTAAATGCGAATATTTCATTGACTATCAATTTGTTATAAGTGTTCAAATGCTTTTAAATAATATGAGGGTGTCACCTTTTTTGGGGACACCCTCATTTTTCATTCATTTTTACTCCCCTTAGTGTAATCACTTCGTCAATAACGAATCCAATACCAACGCCAATGGTGTAACAAACCAAATCCGACCATAAAAATCCTGAACCCAATATAAGAGAACCCAATAATGTCGCTCTGATTTGATTGATCCAGTGGGCTTGATAAAGTTGAAAAAATTCAATGCAAAAACACCATGTTATACTTGACAAAATATTGAAAAAGTATTTTTTATAAGTAAATAAAAATCTAAATATAAAATAAAACATAGTTGCCCAAAGTACATCTCCTAGGTAAAGGAAAACCCATGATTCGGGTGCTGAAAATTTACGAGAAGACAACCCTAAAATCATGATTAAAACAATGAGCAACACATATCGAATCTTTTCTTTCATCAATATTTTTATTTGAGAGACCCCTCAGTATAGATAGGGCTTTTGCCTTGAAAAATACTTTAATTCACCACAATTTTCTTCGATACGGATTGCTTACCTGATTGAATTTGAACATTGTAATAGCCTTTTGACAGATGTGCGATATTAATTTTGCTTGATTTATCGGTCAAATTCTTGTATAACAAAACCCTACCGTTGATATCGGTTAATGTCATTTGCGCATTTTGCGCATCAGGCAATTCAATATTTAAAATCTCTTTTGTAGGATTTGGAAAGATATTGACAGCAATGGCATTTTGAAGGTCATTGCTACTTGTCGTTGTTTTTAAACGAACGATTTTACTGGATTTCAACACATTATCACCAGAAGTGCCGCCGTCGCCATTAGCGGCAAGTGTAACAAAATAAAACGTAATGGCATTATTGCTAAGAGAAACGGGCGATTTCCATGTGAACGTCCACGAAGTATTGCCACCAGATAAAATTTTAGGTGTTGATTGGCTGATATATTGTTTACTACCGATTAAACCAATCGAAGTACCCGTTCCAGTCGTTAAAGTACCGCATTGGGCGTTGGTCGCATCAAGACAAACCAATTGAAAACCTGCCCGAACGGCTGTACTTGCATTGGTTAAAGTAATCGTGTAAGTCGTGTTGGCAACAACTGTGTCGGGTAAGCCGCTGATGGCAACAGTGCCTGTAAAAGAACCGCCGCCATGGCAGCCTGATTGTTGACATGTTGACTCATTAGGTGCGCCAGTGTTACCTTCAGGCGGATTACCTGGGTTAAAGAGGCTGCTTGAAAGTGTAAACCAAAGTGCTGCAAGACAGAATGTCGCTGTTGTCGTGAGTTGCATAAAAAGAAATTGAGTTATAGATGAATGAAATGAAGAGGCATTTTACCCCCCTCAGTATTTTATGTCATAAAACGGTCAAATTTAGTACGGGGTTGCCTCACCGACAAACAAAAGGCACTGATACCTTTCGTATCAATGCCTTTTGTTGTCTTTTGAAAGGTCGTTTAGTTTTTAACAAACTTTGACATTTCTGATTTTACGCCATTTGTAGAACGAACAAAATACATGCCTCTTGCCCAATTGCTAACAGGTATTTTTAGTGTTTCAACGCCTTTTTGGATTTGATTCTTGTATAAAACACGTCCTTGAATATCAATAACCTCGATATTTAATGTGGTTTCTACTGTTTCAGAAAAATCAATAGACAATTCTGAATGTGTAGAAATCGGATTAGGATAAATTTTCAAAGAATTATTTTTTGCTTCTTTTTGTAAAGAAATAATCTTAGAAAATGTTGATTTTCCATCAAAATCAAGTTGATTGAGGCGATAATAGGCTGTTTTTGAAAAGTTTTTATCAATGAATGAATAGACAATTTGAGTAGATGAATTGCCATTGCCTTTTACAAAGCCGATGCTTGAAAAGAGGCTGCCATCCATACTTTTTTCAACCTTGAAACCTGCGTTATTAAACTCTGTTGCTGTTTCCCATGACAAATGAGCATCATTGTTTTCAACTTTTCCATTAAAATAAGTCAGTGTTACAGGAACAACTGCGGGAGCTAAAATGGTAAAAGTTGAAAATGAATTCACGCCTTGAGCTAACTTTGTAAAGTATGTTCCCCATGATGTCGTCGGACCTGACAAAGCGGAAATTGACTCCCAAATTGAACCATTGTGATGATAGAGTTTGCATTGATTTCTGTTGGTCATAAAATCTTTGCTTTCGTCTGTATTGTTCCATTGAACTAAAATGTCGGCATTAAAAGTACCTGAAACACGTGAAATATCCCATTCAAGATTGGTTTTTGAGAATTGGGAAGGTACTAAAATCGTCGATGGATGGGCTGAAACGCTAAAATCACCACCCGCAGCATTAATGAAAACGGGCGCATAACTTTGTTCAGTGCCAACAGGGAAAACCGTATTCATCGTAACATTTTTAATTTTTAATGTTCCGACTTCTTGATATAAATCGTGTGTGACAACGTATGCTGTATTAGAAGGTGTCATAGGTGAGCGACGCAATGTCAATGTATTGTGGTTCAAATCAAACCGACCATTTGTCAGAATTAAATCGCCTAAAATTTCAAGGTCTAATTTTATTTTGACCCTTGCAGTATTGTTTGAAATAATATCTCCATTTATGACGGCAGAAGCAACAGGCACACCGTTCTCAATGTTTGGATTGATGTTTTGTTGTGTTAGACCATTCAATTCAAATTTGCCTTCTAATTTTCCATTGCTTCCGAAATTAAGGTCTTTTCCAATGCGTACTGTCTTGGTTAGGCTTGGGTTATAAAAAGTACCGTTATTGATATTCACAGCTCCTTTTATGTCAATATCGGTCATTTGTAATTTGACTGTGCTTGAAACGTAGTTCAATTCTATCGTTTGAAACGAAGGCGAAGTGGCAGCATCTACGAAATAGTTATTGCTGGTAATGGGTAACACATAAGCACCAAACGACACAGAGGCATAATCTGCAAAGCTTTTTTGCCCTTTTATGCAGGTTGTCGTTGCGTCTATATGTGGATTTGTGATATATAATGTTCCTCCTGTTGCTTGAAAGTTAGTGGTATTTGTGAAGTCAATGAAAGCTGTTCCTGTAGCAACACTACTGCGGGGGTCGCCTGTATTGCCGTTGACATTCATAAATCCAGAAATCATATTGAATGTAGAACCGATATTAAATTTCAAATTACCATTGAGGTAGAAGGAGTTTTGGTAGTTACCAGCAATCGTCAATGCACCATTTACCGTCATTTCTGAATTGCCACCTGAACTAGGATTGCCATAAGGGTCAGGCGAACCAACGACGACTCGGTTGTTCGAGTAGGTTAGAGAGCCATTGATTGTCAGTAACTTACATACTGCAGTATAGCTGCCTCCGCCTATAGATACTTCTACAAAAGTGCCTGTTCCAATAATAACAGTATCGTCTTTTGTCGGAATGACACCATTTTGCCATGTGGCAGGGTTGTTCCATTCACCAGATTGAATGGACAAAATGGTCGTTGCAAAACAAGCTTGAAAAGCGATAAAAACACTAATGATTGTTAAAAGTAGAGTTTTATGCCTGGGTGATACGCTTTAAATTGTAGTGAAATATGAAGAATTAATATTTGATTTTAATACAAAGGTAAAGAAAGTATATCAAAATTAAAACAGTTAAATATGTAAAAAGTATATTTTTTCATACAAACATCTTTTTTTTTCTCTTTTCATAAAAATGACTGAGGGCTCTCTTTTTAAACTATTCTTTTGAAAAAACGTTTCACTTTGTTTATATTTGCACGTTTTTTAAGAAGAATGAATTAATTAAGTTACTGTAAATCAATCTTTTATAATTATGTTCACAAGCCTAAGCGACCGTCTTGACTCCGCGTTTAAAGTACTTTCGGGTAATAATAAAATCACTGAACTCAATATTGCTACTGCTATAAAAGATATTCGCCGCGCACTCGTCGAGGCAGATGTCAACTATAAAATAGCCAAAGAATTTACGGATAAGATCAAAGACCGTGCACTCGGTACTGATAATGTCTTGAAAAATGTCAATCCAGGTCAGTTAATGATTAAAATCGTTAACGATGAATTGACCGAGTTGATGGGCGGACAGATTACGGGTCTTAACTTAGGTGGTAAGCCGACGGTTATCCTCATCGCGGGTTTGCAAGGTTCAGGTAAAACGACTTTCACAGGTAAATTGGCATTGTGGCTCAAAACCAAAAAAGGAAAACGTCCGATGGTTGTCGCTTGCGATGTGTATCGTCCAGCGGCGATTGACCAGTTGACGGTTTTGGCTGAAACGGTGAAAGTGCCGATTTATAAAGAAATTGAGAACAAAAACCCTGTTCAAATCGCTTTAAACGCTATTGTTGAAGCCAAAAAACAAGGTTGCGATGTCGTCATCGTGGATACAGCAGGTCGTCTCGCAGTTGATGAGCAGATGATGGCTGAAATTGCGAAGGTAAAAGATGCTATTTCACCTAACGAAACACTTTTCGTTGTGGATTCTATGACGGGTCAAGATGCGGTTAATACGGCAAAAGCCTTCAACGATAGATTGAACTTCGATGGTGTTGTTTTGACAAAATTAGATGGTGACACACGTGGTGGTGCAGCATTGTCCATCAAATATACTGTTGGCAAACCCATCAAATTTGCTTCAGAAGGCGAAAAAATGGATGCCCTTTCAGAGTTCTATCCCGACCGTATGGCGAGTCGGATTCTCGGTATGGGCGATATTGTTTCGATGGTCGAAAAGGCGCAAGAGCAATTTGACGAAGTTGAAGCCAAACGCATTGAAGCAAAAATCAAGAAAAACAAATTCGATTTCAATGACTTTATCGCTCAAATGGAGCAAATCAAAAAAATGGGTGATTTGAAATCGTTGATGAATATGATTCCAGGTATGTCAAAAGCGATGAAAGATGTGGATATAGACAACAGTGCTTTTTCAAAAGTGGAATGTATCATTCACTCGATGACACCTACTGAACGCGCCAATCCAGAACTCGTATTGAGTACTAAAAAACGTAAAGAACGTATTGCCAGAGGTAGCGGTAAAACATTTGAAGAAATCAATGCTTTTTGCAAGCAATTTGACCAAATGAAGAGTATGATGCACCAGTTTTCGACGGGTAAATTCCCAATGCAACCGCAACGCGGCGGGTTTAGAAAATAAATACTGAGGGGGGTAAATAAAAAAAAGCCTTGTGGCTGATTAAAACGCAATAAATAATATGTCAAATTTTAAAGACTTCGACGATTTTCCCATTAATTGGAGTGAACACGAAGATATAGCTATGAAACTATATGAACGTTTTGGTGAAGACTTTACGGAGTCAAAAATCTACCGCATTCGATTTACAGAATTACTGCAATGGATTCTCGAAATTCCAACTTTTGAAGGCACTAAAGAAGGCTCAACGGAAGCGCATCTTGAGCAAATTCAAGCCAAATGGGTCTATGAATGGCGTGATAACAATAAATAGACTTACATCTCCTTAATTTATTAAAATCTGTTTAATCCGTGAATCGAATAGAGTTCGACCTCCAAAATGCGGTCACTATCCACAATCCGCTCGGCTATTTTCGTGAAATCAACACATTTATTTTTGATGTAGATGGTGTAATGACCGACGGGAAAATGCTTGTTACTGAGGGGGGCGAATTTTTGCGCACCTTCAATGCCAAAGATGGTTATGCTATGCGTAGAGCTATCGAGGAAGGGTACAATGTGTGTGTTATCACGGGTGGGCGTGGCGGCAGCATTGAACATCGGATGAAAAAATTGGGTATTCGGCAGGTATTTACGGGTGCAGACCCTAAATTGCTTGTTTTCCAACGTTATTGCGAAGCACATAACATTGACCCAATGAAAACACTTTTTCTTGGCGATGACCTTAATGATTACGAAGTGATGCAGAAAGTAGGCTTGCCTTGTTGTCCTGCCGACTCATGTTCAGAAATTATCGCTATCAGTAATTATGTCTCTCCTTTTAAAGGTGGTGAAGGCTGCGTGCGTGATGTGATTGAAAAAGTGATGAAGCTGCATGGCAAATGGATGAATCATCTTTCAGTAAGTGGTTAATTGTTAAAGTATAAAAATAACAGACTGCTTTCTTTTTAAGGCCTATTTATGGTATTACTTTTGTCCTATAAGGACATAATTTTAATATCAAAATTTAATGAAAATCAAGACACAACTTGTTATTTTATTCTTAGCCTGTTCAATAGGTTTATTTGCACAAAATAACACACAAAAACAATCCGAACGTGATAAATATCTTTCCGTTCAATGGTTTGGCGTCACCTTTCACCCTGGCGGTGGCAGCGTTTTTATGCGTGATAACTACCCGCTAAGACTTGACAAAGAAGCCTATTTGGTGCTCAATGTCGGCGCAGCTGTGAGTTATGACCGCGATTTATCTAAACGTTTTTTCATACGTGCCCAAGCGGGGGCATTTATGGATTGTGCTTGGCAAAAGTCCGCTTATGTGCATGCTGCTTTGCATTTTACTCCAATAACATGGGGCAGACACAGCATTAATGGAGGAATAGGCCCCATGTTCCTTGTGCGTCAAGACTGGGGTAAGTTTGAACGTTATCGTCGTGGAGATGACTTTTTTGGTGACCGTGTCACTAAGGATGGTTGGCAATACCGCTTTTTCCCTGTGGGTGGAGAGGTTGAGTATTTGTTCCAAATAAACAAAAAAATACAATTTCAATATTCTGTAGTTCCAGGTTATCCAGCTGTTATAACATCAAAATTTGGCTTGCGTATAAAGTTATAGTTATAAATTTTGACTGTTAGACAAAAAAGACGTTAAGGCTTCATTTGAAAGTCTTAACGTCTTTTTCGTTATAGTCTTAACTTCTTTTTGTATTTTTGCGGCGCAAAAATCGAAATATAAATTTTGAAGTTTTAAAGTAGATTTAGCACGCATCGTTTTGCGTTTTTTTTAGAAAATCACTCAAAAATACTGAGGGGAGGTAAAAAATGAACCTTGCTCGGGATAGACAAATAATAAAATGATTTCAGTTTCTAATGTCAGTGTTCACTTTGGTGAACGTACTTTGTTGGATAGTGTTAATTTCGTCATTGGACCGCGCGACCGTATGGGTCTTGTTGGTCGCAACGGTGCAGGCAAGTCAACGCTTTTGAAGATTATTGCCAACTATCAAACGCCCAATGGTGGCGGTGCGATTTCGAAGGCAAGCGATGCGACGATTGGTTTTTTGCATCAAGATATGACTTTGCCGAAGGGTAGAACGGTGATTGAAGAAGCATTGTCGGCGTTTGATGAAGTTAAAGCATTAGAACGAAAAATTGAAGAACTCAATCATCAATTGACGATTCGGACGGATTATGAGACGGATTCGTACATGGATTTAATTCATGAAGTATCAGAAGCGACGGAACGACACCACATGCTAGGTGGCGAAACAGCACAGGCTGACGCAGAGCGCATACTGAGGGGTCTTGGTTTCAAGACTTCTGACATGCAACGTTTGACGGATGAGTTTTCTGGCGGTTGGCAAATGCGTGTGGAATTGGCGAAAATGCTTTTGCAACGTCCTGATTTCCTTTTGCTCGATGAGCCGACCAATCACTTGGATATCGAGTCTATCATTTGGTTGGAAAAGTTTTTGGAGGATTACCCAGGTGCTGTCGTTTTGATTTCGCATGATAAGCAGTTTTTGGATAATGTGACCAGACGAACAGTTGAAATTGAGTTGGGAAAAATATATGACTACAAGGCGAACTATACAAAATACGTCGAAATGCGGGCCGAACGTCGTGAATTGCTGCAAAATGCCTACGAAAATCAGCAAAAAATGATTGCCCAACGTGAAAAGACCATCAACCGATTCATGGCAAAGGCGACCAAAACGAGTATGGCGCAATCCATGCAAAAGCAGTTGGACAAAATGGATCGCATCGAAATTGATGAAGAAGACATCAAATCTATGAATATCCGTTTTTCGCCTGCGCCGCGCAGTGGTCAAGTCGTTGTGGAGGCAAAAGGTTTGTCAAAAAGTTATGGTAGTTTAGATGTGTTGAACCGTGTGGATTTGAAATTGGATAGAGGTGAAAGGGTCGCTTTTGTTGGTCAAAACGGACAGGGTAAGACGACTTTGGCTAAAATTTTGATTGGTGAATTGACGAATACTGAGGGGGAGGTTGTTTTAGGTCACAACGTTCAAGTCGGCTATTACGCTCAAAATCAAGCAGAAACACTTTATAAAGATAATACACTTTTAGAAACCATGGAAATGCACTCGCCGCCAGAGATGCGGACGCGTTTGCGGGCGATACTAGGTGCGTTTATGTTTACAGGTGATGATGCAGGTAAAAAAGTATCGGTACTGAGTGGGGGAGAGCGGGCGCGTTTGGCATTGGCGTGTTTGCTTTTGAAACCTTTCAATTTGCTGTTGCTCGATGAGCCGACGAATCACTTGGACATGATTTCAAAGGAGGTTTTAAAAGATGCTTTGTTGCAATACGACGGTACATTGATTGTTGTGAGCCACGATCGTGAATTTTTAGCGGGTTTGACGGATACGACCATTGAATTTAGGGATAAAAAATTGTATGAACACTTAGGCGATGTCAATTATTTCCTCGAAAGACGTGAACTTGATAATATGCGTGATGTGGAAATGAGTACGAAAGTCGCTTCATCGGCATCAAATGGTTCAGCTAAAAATGGAGATGATAAAGACCGCAAAAAAGCTGAAAAAACCATGCAAAACGCTGAAAGACGCATTGCGGATTTAGAAAAACAGGTCGCTAATTTTGAAAAAGATATGGCAAAAGCTGATTTTTACAATCGTTCCGATGCGCAAAAAGTATTGGATAAATATCAAGGTGTTCAGCAGGAATTGGCTGCTGAAATGGAAAAATGGGAATCGGCTTTGGTGGAATTGGAAAATTGATTTTTGATTTTTTCTAACACGAATTTCACCAATTACACGAATGATTAATTCTAAAAATCCGTGTAATTAGTGAAATTCATGTTAGAAAGAACCTTAAATCAATTTTTTAAAATTATCCAAACAAACCTTCGCATCAGCCAAAGGTGAAACAACATAATCTTCAATCTCAACAATCAACATTTTCATTTGTTCATCAGCAAACCTTGCCATTTGCGGTTGTTGTAGCCTTATCCTTCCACATAGTTATAGCCCATTTTCGCCAATTCCTTGAGCGTACTGAGGGGGTCTTTTTTCATGTCATCACAGACGCTGTACAACTGAATGCCGAAGCGGTGGCGTTTGGCAAAATCCAGATTTGGCGCAGCCAATAAACTACCTGAAACTGTTAAACTTGCGTTTTTAATAAAGTCTATTCTTTCCATTTTTTATTGATGTTTAGTTATATAAATTTTATTATTGATCAGTACTTGTTCCCAATTGTCTTTTTTGGGCATAAAAAATAGGAATGCCTAAAAGAACAATACTCAAACCCACCCAACTCGGCTTAACAGATAGCCCAAATAAAGAAATAGGCGTTTCAAAAATCAATAAATTCAAACAAATCGTTGTAGCGATAATCATGTATAAAGCTGGAATGATTGGATAACCAAATGCCCGATAAGGTCGTTCAGCATTAGGCATTTTTTTTCTTAATATAAAAATACCACCAATTGTTAGGACGTAAAAAAGCAATGTTGCAAATGTGACATACTTCAATAAATCGGAATATTTGCCTGAAACACAAAGCAGGCTTGCCCAAATACATTGTACGATGAGTGCATAAGCGGGTACGCCACGACTGTTTAAATCCGATGCTTTTTTGAAAAATAAACCGTCTTTTGCCATAGCATAATAAATGCGCGAACCGGACAAAACAATGCCATTATTGCAGCCAAATGTAGAAATCATAATGAAAATCGCCATAATGATAGCGCCACCACCGCCAAATATCATTTCTGCGGCAGCTGTACCCACCCGTTCATTGGCAGCAAACGCAATGCCGCGAGAGAATGCATCAATACCATCAGGTGTGCCGACGGTGGGTAAAAGCATGAGGTAACTGAGGTTTGCCAACCAATATAAAACGCTGACGAGCAGTGTGCCGAGAAACAAACTAAGGGGAATATTACGCTGAGGATTTTTAATTTCACCTGCCGTATAAGTGATGGTATTCCAAGCAGACGAGCTGAAAATAGGTCCAATCATCGCCAAACCTAAAGCGGATAAAATAAGTGGTAAATTACTGAGGGGGGTATGTGAAACCAAATTGTTTGAGGCCGTTGCTTTAAAAGGTTCACTTGAAGCAGCCCAATTTATTTTCCAAGCCTCGCTGCCATAACCGATGACTAATCCGAGAAATATGAGTCCCAGTAAAGCACCGATTTTTGTGACGGTAAAAATGTTTTGCACCCATTTTCCTAATTGTATGCCTTGAATATTGATGTAAGTGAGTAAAAAAATGACAAAAAGAGCCAATAATTGGGTCGTTGTAAAGGTATAGTCACCGATACGCAGTAGTACATTTTGCTCATTGAATATCGGAAAAAGTACGGCTGCAAATTTTGCAAAAGCAATCGCTACGGCGGCAATCAAACCCGTTTCGATAACTAAAAACGTTGTCCAACCAAACAAAAAACCAACCAATGAGCCGTATGCCTCTCGTAAATACACGTATTGACCGCCCGCACGTGGCATCATACCCGCGAGTTCGCCATAACTTAAAGCGGCTATAATGGTCAAAATACCCGTTAATATCCATGTTAACATGATAAAAGTAGGCGAACCGACTTGTTTGGCGACAGTCGCCGTAACGATAAAAATGCCACTTCCAATCATCGAACCCATGACAATCATGGTGGAATCGAACAGGTTGAGGCTGCGTTTTAGTTGAATCACTGATTTATACTGATTTATGGATTAAACTGAATCACTGATGTATGGGTTATAGCGATTTGTTTTGATTATTATTTTGTGCTAAAATTATTGTTTTATGGGTTAGTTTTGCGGTTTAAGCGTTAAAAAATTAATTGAATCGCAGATTTATACTGATTTATGGATTTTTATGATTTTCAATTCATAAAATCTGTAAGAATCTTTTAATCATTTCAATCTGTTTAAATCAGTGATATGAGAATTGTCTTTATGGGTACGCCTGATTTTGCGGTTGCGTCCTTAGATATATTGATAAAAAATGGTTTTGATGTCGTCGCAGTCATTACGGCAACCGACAAACTCGGTGGGCGGGGAGGGAAGCAAGTGTTGCAATCTGCCGTAAAACAATACGCAGTAGCACATAATTTGCCTGTTTTGCAACCTGAAAAGCTGAAAAATCCTGAATTTATTGAGATACTGAGGGGTTTCAAAGCCGACCTTTTTGTCATTGTGGCGTTTCGTATGTTGCCCGAAATCGTTTGGACAATGCCGACTTTGGGGACAATAAATGTGCATGGTTCATTGCTGCCAAAATATCGAGGTGCAGCGCCGATTAATTGGGCTGTCATAAATGGTGAAAAAGAAACAGGTGTTACGACATTTTTTCTAAAACATGAAATTGATACAGGTGACATTATTTTTAGA
>JAYTUR010000892.1:0-3820 GCA_043744475.1 Saprospiraceae bacterium
GTTTGAACTAGGATGTGTGGGATTTTAAAGATGTTAAGGATTCAGACGATATCTTACTAATCGTTAACATCTTTAAAATCCCACACATCCTAGTTCAAACACCCCCCTCAGTATTTTTATCAAAAACACTTAAAAATCAATCATTTATGAAAAAAATATTGCTCTTTTTAACCCTGCTTTTACCCACAGCGATATGGGCACAACAGTCTTTTGAAGGCATGGCGCGCTACCTCGTGACACATAATTGGACTAAAAAATTGGCTGCCGTACCCTATATCAGCAAGCAGCAAAAAGAACGCTCTGCCTATATGTGGGGCAATGAGTCAGAGTGGAAACTTTATAACAATCTGTACTTTACGGCAAATTCAAGCAAATTTGAAAATTCAAAGGAGAAAGCCGACCCCAATGACGATGATAGATGGGCAGGGCGTACAGAGTTATTTTTTATGAAACGGGATTTTACGAACAACACGATGACCGATGCTATGGATTTTTTGGGTAAAAGCTATTTGATTGAAGACGATATTCAACCCATTGATTGGAAAATTCAGAACGATTTGAAGGAGGTTGCAGGGCATATCTGCATGAAAGCCTTTACAGAAGACACATTAAGAAATCAAAAAATCGTCGCCTGGTTTGCGCAAGACATTCCGATTAGCGCAGGGCCTGACCGCTTTTCAGGCTTGCCGGGCATGATTCTCGAAATTGACATCAATGACGGTGCCATGATTATGTCTACCGATAAAATTGAGTTAAAAAAATTGACAACAGAATTGGATTTGCCTAAAAAAATAAAAAGTAAAAAGGTCAAATTCGCTGAATACCACGACTTAGAAACGAAGTTTATTTTAGAAAAACGGAAAGAAGAATCGTTCCCTTTTTGGGGTATTCGGTACTAATTGGTTACTGGTGGGAAATGATATTTCTGTAGGTATTAAAAACATATTTCTGTTGCGCGATAGGCTATTTGTCATTGCCTTATCCTTTTAAAAATCCGAGCAATGCCACCAAACTCTCCTTCGGACTTTCCTCCATCGGCACATGACCCGAATGGGGCAAAATAATCAATGTATCATTCGGCAAATCCGCGTGAAAACGGGTTGCATTACTGAGGGGTATCAACATATCTTGTTCGCCCCACAGGACTAAGGTGCGTTGTTTTAGGGTGCGCAATTGTGGCAGATGCGAGGTATCGTAAACAGCGGTCATGCGGTCAACCAGCGCTTTGCGATTGCCTTTCCGCAGCGTCAATTCAAAGTATCTATCCACAAGGGCTTCTGTTACTTTTGATTTGTCGGCATAAACATTTTCGACGCTGGCTTTTGCCATAAAACGCGGTGTAATGAACGTCAGCAATCTGTTGACGACGGGCGTTCTCGCCAAAGTAAAAGCAATGGGTGCGCTTTTAGAATTAAGCGGATAACCCGCCGCATCAATCAAAACAAGTTGCTCTACCCTATTGCTGTGTGCGAGTGTAAACTGCCAGGCAATTTGTCCACCCAACGAGTTACCCACTAAAATGCAGTATGGAATATGCCTATTTTCTAAAAATTGTTCGATAAAAGACACATAATGGTCAATCGAATAATCGCGATTGGGAAAAAGACCCGTCAGTCCAAATGCGGGTAAATCCATGCGGATGATGCGTCTTGTGCTTTTCAAGGCTTCCGTCCACGCATCGTAGGTATGCAAACTTGACCCTGTGCCGTGCAATAGAACCAAAGGCAAAGTGTCGAAGGGATTGCCTTCGTCTCGATAATGGACATTCATGCCCTCTATTTCAACAAAAGTGGAAGGCGCGGGGGCATATTTATCTTGTAAACTTCTAACGGATTTGTCTTTGTAGCCAAACAATAAACAGATTAATCCCATTAGGGCTAAGAGGATAACAAGTAAAACTTTCAATATTTTGCCAATTGTTTTCATTATTTTTTTTTGTAAAAGTAACGATTAATATATGATTTCTATATAAATGACCTTAAATACTGAGGGGGCATTTCTTTAATTCCATCTCGGTTTAGACAGTATAATCAATAAAAAAAAGAGAAAAAACAAAACAGCAGGAACAGCCAAAACTGATAATAAGATTTTGGCAAATTTCAATTGCCCCGAATCTTTCAGAAACCAGCCACCGCTTAACACCACAGCTAACCCCGCCAGAATGCCCAACCATAGCAGCCCATTGAATGACGAGACGCTGCCATCGCCTAAGCCTACGAAGAAAAAATAGAGGGCAACCAATGCGAGGAGGGCATCTACGCCCCAGAGTATCCAGAAGAGTATCATTTCCGATGGTTTTAAATTCCGTGCAAGATAGTTCCTATTTGTTTTGAATTATTATCTTTGGCATCTATTTATTGATTACTAAATAACAAGAATATATAAAAATGACAATGCCAATTTATTCCAAAGCGATGATGTTTGTTGGACTCTCGTTTCTCACTTTTACTATGACTGCCCAAACCGTAAAAGGTTTTGGTGCGCCCAAAAATGCCACAATTATCGTTGAAACCAAGGACAATGCCCTTGTTTTGCAAACAGACAAGACCAATCGTCTGTTTATCAATCATTTTGGCAAACTTTTGACGCAAGCATCGGAATACACTTCAATTGCCGCACAATACCATTTTACAGACGACAATGCGGGTATTTATAACCATGCATACACGCCAAGCGGCTCATGGAGTTTGGTTGAACCTGCCTTGCGCATCACACATGCGGACGGCAATACATCGTCTGAATTGTTGTACGACAATCATACAGTTAAAAAAATAGATGACAATGTTACGTTAACGCAAGTGGTTTTGAAAGACCCCGTCTATCCTATTGAAGTTACTTTGTTTTATAAAACCTACGCTAAAGAAAACACCATCGAACAGTGGTCGGTTATCACAAACAAGGAAAAAGGGGCAGTGACTTTAGAAAAATACGCCTCCGCAAATCTTTATTTTAATGGCGCAAAGTTCTATCTCAATCATTATCACGGCGGTTGGGGACGTGAGATGAAGCCCGAAGAAGAATTGTTGACGCATGGTATTAAAGTGTTGGATTCTAAACTCGGCACTCGCGCCAATCTCTTTCAACCGCCGACTTTTATGTTGTCATTTGATAAACCTGCTACAGAAGACGAAGGTAAAGTGTTATTAGGTACTTTGGCATGGTCGGGCAATTTTCAGATGGATTTTGAAGTGGACTCTTATGACAATTTGCGTTTGATAGCGGGCATCAGTCCACATGCGTCTGCGTATGGTTTGGCGACGAATCAAGCGTTTACGACACCATCGTTTATTTATACTTATTCTGACAAAGGTAAAGGTGAAGCGAGTCGCAACATGCACCGTTGGGCGCGCAAATATCGTCTTTTAGATGGCGAAGGTTCTCGTTTGACTTTGTTAAACAACTGGGAAGCGACGTATTTTGATTTCGATGAACCTAAATTGGTCGGTTTGTTCAAAGATGCTAAGAAGTTGGGTGTTGATTTGTTTTTATTAGATGATGGATGGTTTGCGAACAAATACCCCCGCAACGATGACCATGCAGGTTTGGGCGATTGGCAAGAAAATAGAAAGAAACTACCCAATGGCATCGGTTATTTGGTCAAAGAAGCGACCAACGCAGGCGTCAAATTTGGCATTTGGGTAGAACCCGAAATGGTGAATCCTAAGAGTGAACTCTACGAAAAACATCCCGATTGGGTTATAAAACAACCCGAAAGACCTGAACATTATTTCCGCAATCAATTGGTTTTGGATTTGTCGAACCCCTCAGTACAAGACCATGTTTTTGGGGTTTTAGATACGCTTTTTACTAAAAATCCAAA
>JAYTUR010000893.1:0-3791 GCA_043744475.1 Saprospiraceae bacterium
AGTTTTAACCTGCGAAGTGACAACAATTGCTTCGCGGGTTTTTTATTGCATCAAATAAGTCTTCAAAAGCCTTCAAAAAGTTTTGACTTTTTGAAGGCTTTTTTTCATGGTTTATTTTCCTATTTTTGCGTCGTTTCTCATTTTAGTTGTTTATTGCGCTGTTTTGAACGATTTTCAAGAGCGAAAAGACCCATTTCAAACTTTTACTTACGAATAACTAGTTTTTATCAAATATCAAAAAATTATGGCTACTACAACAGAATTACAAGGCATTGCTTCACAAGTGCGGCGGGACATCGTGCGCATGGTTTATAATTGTCAATCAGGACACCCCGGCGGTTCGCTTGGTTGTGCTGATTATTTGACGGCGCTTTATTTTTCAGTGATGAAACGCAAAAAGCGTTTTTATATGGAAGGTAAAGACGAAGACATGTTTTTCCTTTCAAATGGGCATATTTCGCCTGTATTTTACAGCATTTTGTCACGTTCTGGCTATTTTCCAAAGGAAGAAATGGCAACTTTTCGCCAATTGAACAGCCGTTTGCAAGGGCATCCGACAACGCACGAAGGGCTGCCAGGTGTGCGTATTGCATCTGGTTCTTTAGGACAAGGCTTGTCAGTTGCTTGTGGTGCGGCTTTGGCGAAAAAGATGGATGGCGAATCCAATTTCGTTTGGGCACTCACCGGTGACGGTGAATTGGAAGAAGGTCAAAACTGGGAAGCGTTGATGTTTGCACCACATTACAAACTCGACAACCTCATCGTAACCGTTGACTGGAACGGACAACAGATTGATGGACCAACAGACAAAGTGATGTCACTCGGCGACTTACCCGCCAAACTCAAAGCATTTGGTTGGGACGTGTTGATTCTGGAAGAAGGCAATAATATAGAAACCGTAGTTGCTATGTTGCGCAAAGCCAAACGCCGTTCAGGAAAGGGCAAACCCGTTGTGATTTTGATGAAGACACAAATGGGCGCAGGCGTTGATTTTATGATGGGTAGCCACAAATGGCACGGTATTGCACCTAATAAAGAGCAACTTGACGCGGCTTTAGCACAGCTTCCAGAAACTTTAGGGGACTTTTAGTAACAGTGAAAATAAAAAACACTACTTTAGCATTTTTAAAACAATAGTTTTTAAAATAGAAAAGTAATTAAAGATTTTATTGCAACTTATTTGTTTTCAACTATTTATAACAAATCGTTTCAGTACCCCCCCTCAGTATATTTAGGGTTTGAAAAAGTTTTTTATAAAATTAAATAAAAAGTTTTATAAAATTTTGTTTTATAAAAACAAAAAGTTTAGCTTTGTGTCATTAATTTATTTAAAACTAAAAAAATGACAGGAACTAAAATAAAATCTGACAAATCAGAAAAATCAGAAACAATGGCAAACGAGAAGGAGAAAGACTCAAAACTCAAAGCCCTACAAATGACGCTTGACCGCCTCGACAAAACTTATGGTAAAGGCACCGTCATGCGCTTGGGCGAACGGCAAGTACAAGCCGTTGAAACCATCTCAACGGGTTCAATCGGGCTTGATGTCGCGCTCGGCACAGGCGGCTTACCCAAAGGACGTATCGTCGAGATTTATGGCCCTGAATCATCAGGTAAAACCACTTTGGCGATTCACGCCATTGCGGAATGTCAAAAACAAGGCGGCGTTGCAGCTATCATAGATGCAGAACACGCCTTCGACCGTTTTTATGCGGAACATTTGGGCGTTGACGTTGATGCACTCCTTATTTCGCAGCCCGACAACGGTGAGCAAGCCTTAGAAATTACGGAAAATCTTATCCGTTCAGGTGCGGTTGACATCATCGTTATTGACTCGGTCGCGGCTTTAACGCCACGCGCTGAAATCGAAGGTGAAATGGGCGATTCAAAAATGGGGCTTCATGCCCGTTTGATGTCTCAAGCCTTGCGCAAATTGACCGCTACGATTGGTCGTACCAATTGCTGCGTCATTTTTATCAACCAATTGCGTGAAAAAATTGGCGTTATGTTCGGCAATCCCGAAACGACGACAGGCGGTAATGCTTTGAAGTTTTATGCTTCAGTACGCCTCGATATTCGCAAATCAGGTTCAGCTATCAAAGATAAAGACGGTAACTTGACGGGTAATCACGTCAAAGTGAAAGTGGTTAAAAACAAATTGGCTCCGCCTTTCCGTACAGCTGAATTCGATATTGTATTCGGTATGGGTATCTCAAAATCGGGTGAAATCGTAGATATGGGCGTTGAACTCGATGTCATTCAAAAATCTGGTGCATGGTATGCTTACAAAGGCACTAAAATTGCGCAAGGTCGCGAAGCGGCTAAACTTTTTGTTGAAGACAATCCAGAAGTCGCAGACGAAATGGAAAACGTCATTCGCGAAAAACTCGCATCTGCTCCAGTCAAATTCGAGCCTGTTGTTGACGAGGACGATGAATAAAATAGCTTTGTCATAGTATTTTATAATTAATCGGCGGTTGAACTTAGCGTACAACTGCCGATTCCTTTTTTATGACAGAATAGACCACTGATTTGACTGATACGACAGATTAACACTGATTTTTTTTAACTGATAATTGATAAGGTGATTTTAAAATCCCCCTGTCAATACATTCAACAGTTCTATTGTCCATTATCAACTATTCACTAAATGCCTTATACCCTTTCAAAAACAGACTATCAATATTACCGCGCTTGTCCAGAGGAGTTGTGGTTGATGAAACATCAGCGTGAATTGTTTCCGCCGATGAGTGCCGAACGCTTGTTTTCGATGAAACAAGGTAATCTTGTTGATGCTTTTATTGAAAAATTGTTTGCAGATAAGCGGTTTTTAAAGGCGTTTAAGATAGGTAAACGTCCTTTTTTGTTTCAAAAACGGGTAGATACTGAGGGGTATATTGCAATTGCTGACGTGGTGGTTTTTGATGAAAACGACCCCAATTGCATTGATTTATTTGAAGTTAAAAGCTCAAAAGAAGTTAAAGACGACTACATACACGACTTGGCTTTTCAGAAATTTGTTTTTGAAAAAGGTGGTTTCATCGTTCGGAAAACGTACCTCGTGCACATCAATCCTACTTATGTTTTTGATGGAGAGTTAGACCCAACACAGTTTTTTCGTTTGCCCAATGTGAGTGATAAAGTGGATAAACTGCTTGAAATAACCACTAAAACGGCTGCCGAAGCCCTTGCTTTCATCAATAATCTGACAGAACCCGAAGCCCATTTTAAGCTGTGCGCGAATAAATTAGAATGTATTTTTTTGAAAAAACATTTTCCTAATTTGCCACCTTATACCGTTTTTGATATTCGGGGCATTAGAGCCAATAAACTAAACGCGTTTTTAGAAAAAAATATCCTCAACATCGCTGATGTACCTACGGATTTTCCTTTGTCTGATAATCAACGACGGCAAGTCACTATTGCACAATCACGAGAAGTTGTGATTGATACAGTAGCTTTGGAGGAAATTACTGAGGGGTGGCAGTCGCCGTTCTATTTCCTTGATTATGAGACCATTAACTTGGTTTTCCCCATTCATGCAGGGCTTGCGCCTTATCAACAAATGGTTTTTCAGTATTCATTACACGTCGTAAATACTGAGGGGGTGATGTCACACTTTGAATTTTTGATTACAGAAAAAAAGGATTTTCCAACGTCGTTACTGACTCAAATGCAAACGGATTTGAAAGCAGACGGTGGCACTGTTTTCGTGTGGAATAAAAGTTTTGAAAAAACACGCAACGAAGAAATGGCACGTATGTATCCTGAATTTGCCCATTTTTTAAATG
>JAYTUR010000894.1:0-3777 GCA_043744475.1 Saprospiraceae bacterium
GAAATTTTTAAAATTTCCCTAATGTTTCACAACAAAAACTGTATTAGTACCCCTCTAAGTATAAGCACCATAAAAACAGCCCATGAAAGAAGTTTTTAACACCAACCAAAAAAAGTTCACCATTTGTATGGAAAAAAAATGAGTACTGCACCTTAGTATTGTAAAACAAAGAATGACGAATGTTATGACAAACACTTGCTTTGAAAATGTATCTTTACATCACTAAAAAAATACTCATTTAATACGATTTCGAGAAACTATTCACAACAGCCAACTCTTACCACAGCCAACTAATCAATTTAATTTTAACCAAGCAAACGTGAGGGAAATACCGTGAGGTATTGTCTCGAACAAGCTCTATGTATTCTCCCTCTATGCTTTGAGAATGAATCAATTACACAAACCGAAAATTAAAGTATGAAAAAAACGAACAAACTCTGGACTGTTGTTTTTCTTTTTGCTATTCATTTTTTACAAGCCCAAACACCCTTGCGTCGCATTGCCTATCTCATCGGCAATTCCGTTTATGATGACAGTACGACACTCTATAATCCTATCAATGATGCGCACGATTTGGGGCGCAATTTGATGGATTTAGGTTTTGAAGTACATGAATTTGAAAATGTCAAACGCGCTAAATTTCGACACATTTTGTATGATTATGGCAAGGTTTTGAGCGAAGACCCTGACCATACCGTTGGCTTTTTTTTCTATGCGGGGCATGGTATGCAAATTGACGGACGCAACTATTTGCTGCCGACCGATGCGGTGGAATTTGACGGCGTTAACGAAGCTGAAGATATGTGTATTACCCTCGATTCCATTTTAGCGACGCTCTATTATGCGCATAATAAGATGAATATCATTGTTTTAGATGCTTGTCGCACCAATCCCTTTCGGTTTGATTTGAGCCTTTCGTATCGCAGTGATTCCATTTCAGAGTTGGGTTTGGCATCTATCGAAGCACCTGTCGGCACTTTGATTGCCTACTCGACTTCGCCTGGTAGTGTTGCGCTTGACGGCGATGGTTTAAATGGTATTTACACGCAAGAATTGATAAAAGCGATTCATATTCCCGATTTGACGATTGAACAGGTGTTCAAAAAAGTGCGTACACAGGTGAATGAAATCAGCGATGGCGAGCAAATTCCGTGGGAAAATTCCTCTTTGGAATCTGAATTTTATTTCAAGCGTAATCCTCAAGTATCCATCACAGCTAAGGGTGTTTTTTTAGCTTCTGCGAACGAAAACCTGCCTTTGCCTGAGCGTTATGCGCGTGATATGTGCGGCTGTATGACGGGTTTGGTCACTATGTCAGAAAAAATAGATATGATGCCGCGTCATCTGCCGACTGAAACCGCACGCCGACTGAAAGAAGATAAAGAAACCGCCGTTGAACAAAGTGAACGCTGTATCAAAACGTCAACAAAGGACTATTTAAAACAAGTGACACCTGATATTGACCGACAAGCGATGGCGATTTTAGAACGTATTTGCCCTAAAGTACATCACTTTATGTTTTCTCGACAGTAATTAGAAGTTACGAATACTTCTAAATCGTTATTCGTTAAATATTATCCAACATTTATTTATGAAATTTCTGTGCGTTGCATAACGCGCAAAGAACAACCTATGTCCAAAACGCACTAAAAATATTCTGGTACCAAACTCTTTGAATCCTTTTCTCAAAACATTGGAAGCTGATTTGTAAAAAAGCTTCTGCTAAACCGATGCTCTTATGAATGTTTTCAGACTGACTAAACACTGTTTGGTCTCCATCATAATGTTTTCAAAACAGAAAAATAGGCGTAAATCTTCTTTTTTGATGCCTTTTTTGACCTTTATTTTTATCAAATTACCACAACTTATTTATGCTTTTTTAAAAAAAACACTGCCTATTCTAAACGATTGGCGCGTGAATGGGAAATACTATCTCATATCGTTTTGGGTCAGTGTGCGGATAAAAATAGCACCTTTTTTTTGGGTGTTTTTTGATACGATTGGTATAATTATCAACCATATAAAAGCAACGGTATTGCCTATTTTTTGGCAATTGCGCTATTGGATTGAACAATTTTTACTGCGAAATAAAGCGAGTCCATCGGCTTTTTTTGAACCTAAAATCAATGCCTTAGAGCATTCAAAAGAGCAGACAAAGGCATTGGTTGCAGCCGTTTTGGTACAAGCCAATAACCAATTGATGAGTTTTTGCCCCCCCTCAGTAAAAACGCGTTTGGAACGAGGAAAAGAGACATTTGTCTTTTTATGGATGACCATGGTGACACGTCAATTAACAAAAAAACAAACGATTGTCACATGGATAATTATTGTTTTTTGTAGCATGGCGCATATCAGAAAAGCCGATAGCCTTCTGGATGCACACAAGCCGATTAGGATAGAAAATGGTGCAGCTATTCGGGAGTATGAATTGGGAGGAATGCTACAAACAACGCTTTATAATTCTCTGAAAGACAATGATTTAAGTCCAATGTTGATTGCTATGGTTAAAGAAGCATTGAAAAATAGAATTGATTTTAAACAATGCACTTTGGGCGATGAGTATAAATTAATTTGGGAAGAAACGCCCATTGAAGGGCAATTTGAGCCTTCGCAACAGTTGACAAGTGTCTATTACAAAGGACAAAATACTTATGAACCCATCTATGTTTTTTATTATAACCACGAAATGTTGGGTGGTTGGTATGGCAAAGAAGGTTTGCCCACACAAGGTGGTTTGGATTCACCTGTTCTGAACGGTAAGATAACATCGCGGTTCGATTGGCATCGTAAACACCCTATTTTGGGTTTTCGTCGTCCGCATCTCGGGACGGATTATGCGGCAAAACGAGGCACCCCAATTCTTTCCGTCGCCGATGGAGTAGTAGAGGAAGCCAAATTTAGAAGCGGCAATGGACGATATGTGAAAATAAAACATGGTCAGAATTATGCAACCGAATATCTGCACATGAGCCGCTATGGGGCGGACATCGAGCAAGGTGCAACGGTTAAAAAGCGGCAAATTATAGGCTATATCGGTATGTCAGGCTTGACAACTGGACCACATGTGTGTTTTCGAGTATTAAAAAATGGTAAAGCGATTGACCCTTTGGCAGAACTTTCTTTTACAAACGAAGACCATGCTCAATTTGAAAAAGTAATGATGGAAAAAAAGGCACAATTGGATAATATCAGCGTGATAAAGCCCATCAACTGAATGGATAACCGTATTATTAAAATCTATTAACAATTTAACTACAGCACATAAAAAATGAAAAATGATATAAAATGGCTGTTTACAGTCCTACTATTGGTGTGCCTTGCGGCAACCTCACCGGCTCAAAAATTGAGTGTCAACAAGCCTAGCGATATATTGGTAGATACATTGGGTCAATCTTATACCTATTATAAACCTTATGAAATCACCAATAAAGGTGGAAAAACAGAGAAAAGTGTAGTAGATGTCGTTGTAGATGCGGCGATTGAAGGTTGGGACGCTATTTTTGAGAAAGACCGACCAAAGGTTGTTTATAATGCTTTTGATATTCATGTGGATACAACTGTGACGGATAACAAGACAAAACCATCCATCGAATTGTCCTTAGCCAATCGGAATATTCCAAAAGTCGCCGAACCCGTTCCTGTTTTTGAGAAAAAAGAAATGACGGTTAAGTTTGAAAATGGTCAGTTTGTGCCGATAAATCTGCATAAAGATTCCGTTGAAAAGGTGGGTAAAGATATTGTTGAAAAGAATTTTAAGATAAATGTGGTTGATAGTAC
>JAYTUR010000895.1:0-3774 GCA_043744475.1 Saprospiraceae bacterium
GAAATTGATGATAAAGCAGATTGGCGTTTTATGACAGAACCTAATTACTTGATTCAAATTATTGAAAACCTTGTCTCAAATGCCATAAAATATTCTCACAGAGGTCAAACGGTTACAATTTTGCTTGAAAAAAACATAGAAGGCATAAAAATGATTGTTGCAGACGAAGGACAAGGTTTCAAACCCGAAGAGATGTCGTTGTTGTATCGTCGTTTTCAACAATTATCGGCTCGACCAACGGCTGGCGAAGCGTCCACAGGCTTAGGGCTTTCTGTTGTCAAAGAATATGTGGAAATACTGAGGGGTCATATTTTGTGCGAAAGTGAGTGGGGCAAAGGTGCAACTTTCACGGTTACGTTACCCTTTATGACGTATTAAAGTAGTTTCATACTTGTTTGGCATTATCTAATTCAGCGAAAATAGCTCATACTTAACATCAGTTAATAATCCAATAACAAACCCAATGCCTCACCAACCTTTTCAATCGAAGGCACCATTGTCCGTTCCAACACTTCATTCAACGGAATTGCAGGCATATTGACAGCACCTATTGTTCGTACAGGTGCGTCAAGTCCCTCAAAGCATTGCTCTTGAATGCGACCTGCCAAACTTTGAGCAAATGATGGATTGACAGCTTCTTCCGTCACCACCAAACAACGGCTGTGTTTTTTGACGGTTTCAAAAATCAAAGCCTCATCAAGAGGGAATAATGTCCGCAAATCCAAAATCTCAATCCTTCCTTTATACGCTTTTGCCGCATTCAAAGCCCAATGAACGCCCATGCCATACGTGACCACGACGAGTGATTTTCCTTTCGCAACACATTCATTATCAGCTTTTAAGACGATATTGGCTTTGCCAAAAGGGAGTACATAATCGGCATTAGGTTCAATCGCTTTAGCCCCCTCAGTACCTTTGACTTTTGACCAATACAAACCCTTGTGTTCAAAAATAATACAAGGATTTGGGTCATAATAAGCCGCTTTCAACAAACCTTTTAAGTCTGCACCATTGCTCGGATAAGCGATTTTTAGGCCTCGTATGGCTGTTATTAAGGTCTCAACACTGCTCGAATGATAAGGTCCACCACTGCCATAAGCCCCAATCGGCACACGCAACACCATCGAAACAGGAAATTTACCATTCGACAAATAACACGAACGGCTTACTTCGGTAAACAATTGATTGATGCCCGGAAAAATATAATCCGCAAATTGCACCTCCACAATCGGTTTCAAACCCACGGCTGACATGCCCACCGTTGAACCAATGATAAACGCTTCTTGAATCGGTGTATTAAACACCCGTTCGTCACCAAATTTTTCTGCTAAAGTTGCCGCTTCGCGGAAAACACCTCCCAAACGGCGACCTACGTCTTGACCATAAAACAAACACTCTTTGTGCTTGCTCATCAACTCCTCAATGGCATGGAGGGCAGCGTCCACCATGACTGTTGGTTTGCCGATGCCGCCAGAGTAGTCGGTTTGGTTTTCAGATTTAGGTATTTGCGGCAACCTCTCTCCTCGTTCTTCAAGTATGGGTGTCGGCGCAAAGTCGTGGGTTAATAAATCTTCAGGCGTCGGGTCAGCTGCAGCTTTTGCTTTTTCAAAATCATTGATAACCAATGTTTTAACTTCGTTATCAATCTCCAAAAGATCCCCCGCAGTAAAACCCGCATCGAGCATCAATTGGCGCAAACGCGGGTAAGGGTCGCGTGAAAAATGCTCTTCTAAATCGTCTCGATACCATTCTTTGCGTACGCCCGACGTATGATGGGTCAACAAAGGGACTTTGGCATGTATCAAAAAAGGTCGTCTTTCACGCCTTATAATGTCTATAACTTCATTGAAAGTAGCATAACATTCTGCAAAATCCGCCCCGTCTATGCGTCTTGTTTCTAAGCCATTGAAGCCTTGGGCATAAAAAGCAGCATCTTGTGCACGCGTTTCTGCGGCATTCGCCGAAATATCCCAACCATTGTCTTGAACCAGATACAAAATAGGTAATTTTTTCAAAACAGCCATCTGAAAGGCTTCTGAAACCTCCCCCTCAGTAATAGAGGCATCGCCGAAGGAACAAATGACAATCGGTTTTTTAGCATCATTTTTATCACTTAAACCAATGGCTTCTTTGTATGCAATGCCCAAAGCTGCCCCCGTCATCGGAATCGCTTGCATCCCTGTTGCAGCCGAAAGGTGCGGAATAGTTGGTTTATCTGCATCCTTTAGGCTGGTATGACAATAATATTGGCGACCGCCTGAAAATGGGTCGTCGCGTTTTGCCATCAATTGCAACATCATATCAAAAGGCGTAGAGCCAATTGCGAGCATCATCGAATCGTCGCGATAGTAAGGTCCGAGCACATCTTGTGGCAGTAATTGCATACCCAAAGCGACTTGAACTGCTTCATGTCCGCGTGAAACGGCATGGACGTATTTGGATACAAAACGGAAGTTTTCTTCATAAGTCTCTGCCATTGTTTTAGCTGTAACGACGAGACAGTACCCCCTCAGTAAAACGTCTTTGGAAATAGAATTGGATAGTTGTTGGGTTTCTAATTCTTGCATTGACTTTAATAATTTGGTTAGGTGATTTCAACATACTTTTTTTGTATGATGATTGAGGACAAAAGTAGATTTTTGAAGCGAATTATTCAATTTTTAACCATTATCATAAAAAAATGCCCTATTGAAATTCATTTCAATAGGACACTTAGCTAAAGGCTTCAAAAATAACTAATGTTAGTTCTTAACCACTTTCTGAGTAAAGAAAATACGGCTGTTGTTTTTTAATTGAACAAAATAAATACCGTTTGGTATATTATTTACCGACAAATTCACTAGATTTGCCCCCCTCAGTATTTCGGTATTTTTTGATAGAATTGGGCGACCCAATAGGTCTAAAATGACGACTTGTGCATCGAAAGCATCGTTACTGTCAAATACCAAATTCACCGCATCGGCTATCGGATTAGGGAATACTTTGACCGACAATTGCTCGCCATTGAGTTCGAAAGTGCCTGTTGGTAAACACTCGCTTTGCAAATCTTTTCCTATTTGTCCTCTGATTTCACCGCCAGAGTTCGCTGTTGTATGGACGTTGTAATATCCTAAACCATTGACAAGTGAATCGGCGAAAGTTGTTCTTGGTATAGTGAAAACCCCTGCCACCGCATTGCCCGATGCGCCCGTTATCGCCAAATTGATGACGACACCCCCAGCTACACCTTTTGCACCAAAGTGAATATGCCCAGCAGTGGCATTACTCGTCAAGCCACTTGTCACAACTTCAGCATGACCGAGCGTTTTATTTCTATCAATCGAGAGAAACCCAGCCCCCACAGCCGTACCATTAACGGCGGGTGTTTCTTGTTTACCGCAAAGATTGGCGACCAAACCTTCACGAACGGATGTACTGACCTGCGCCCGAATTTCGCCACCAGGATTAGCTGCTGTATGCAGATTCAAATAAATATCCCCCCTCAGTATTTTTGCCAAAGTATCGGGTTTGACTGCCACTCGAGCAGAATAGAATTTTGTGCCAGCTATAGGTGTTAAACCTATAAGAACAGCACCATTAACACCCGTTGCCCCTGCATGGAAATGGGCAGCCGTTGGCGTAATACTGTCATACATAACAAAATAGTTAAGCGAATCCAATTCTGGCGTCATCCAACCCAGAGCAAGAGCCTTACCCACTGATGTGGTTGCAGGGACTTCATTTGCACCAATCGCAAAGGCATCAAAGGCAACGTAGCTTGAAAAACCGATTTGA
>JAYTUR010000896.1:0-3755 GCA_043744475.1 Saprospiraceae bacterium
TAAATCCATTATTTTAAAGTCGTCACAATTTTAGGGCGCAAAAGTAAACAAACTTGTTCGTATATTGATTGGATTTTCAAAAAACGGCGAAAAAAGACCCAATATTTACAGCTAAACAAAGTAGCTTGCACTTAACCTCTACCGTCCTTTCTTTTTCACTTTGCCCTCACTCACCTTTGGGACTTGGTTTTTTTATTGTTTTTTGATTTATTCAATTTAGCCGTTTTTGTCTTCGCTTTTTTATCCGTTTTAGTCGCTTTCAAAATATTTTCAATCGAAATAACTTCTTTCTTTTTGAGTTTTGGAAACTCTGAATAAGACTTTCCCTTAGCAATTCTGTCTAATGTATATTTCAAAACAGCCGTAAGCCTTTCGGGGGCTTCATCAGCAGGTCGCCAAATCGCTTCACGAAACTTATCCGATTCTTTCACCACCATCTCGCCCGACCAATCCTTTGCCTTGAAAATAAAAATGATTTCAATGATACTACGCAATTTCCTATGTGTAATATGCACCAAATCAATGGAATTACGTTGCACAATGACACCCACTTCTTCAAAAGCCTCGCGGACAAGCGCATCTTTGGCAAACTCAATGCCTTCGATTTTACCGCCTGGCAAAGTATAGCCGCCGCCATTCGATTTGGTTTGCGCCAAAAACAGTAAATGGTCTCGATATTCGAGCAACAAGCGGGCTGTGAGTATAGTACGATAACGATGTTGTATGGGCATTGGGTTGCGTTATAAAGTAAAAGCTGTTAGTACATTTTTGAATTATAAACGGGAAAAGTAGTTTTTTTGACGGAAATTAAAGTAGAAATTATTATTATTTTTTACAATCTTCTTTGCAATGCAAAAAAAGCATTCAAACACAACCATCCTAACATAGCTGTAAAAGATAATTCATAAGCGACTGAAAACAGAAGTTTTGTCTGCAAATTAATATCAAAAAGACGGTAGCTAAAATAATCGGTCAAAATGAAAGAGGCATGAATACCAAACAGTATAAACAGCACTTTCACCATACGTTTGAGCCAACCGACAACCAATACATGCCGTCTGCCACTCAACAGCGACTTGCGTTTTTGCATCAAAGCAAACCGTAAATGAAGAATAAACCGATAGGAAAAATAGAGATAAAGAAAGAACTGCATGATGAAAACCCCTTTTTCAAAATTGCCATAAAAAGGACTGAAAAATTCGGTTCTGAAAGCTGCTTTCGAGTCCGCATCTCGAAAAGTCATCATTAATAACAAAGCCATTTGAACGATTGGCATTATAAAATGCTTGAAATCGCTCCGTATCATGTCGAAATGACGATACAAACGGCTTTTGACATAATAAAAAAGGAGAGGTCCAAAAGCAAACGATAAGTAAATTGGCAGTACAGATACTGAGGGGTGCCTTTTGGTCAATTCTGTAAAATTTAAAAATTTATCAAGCAATGTCAACGACATCGTAACTAAAAGGGCAGCAAACAACCAATTCGCCCATTTATTCGGTTGCGTCTTGCGAATGAGGAACAGACTCGCCATGCTCAAACCCGATAGCACGCCTGCTATCATGGCAAATGCCGTGAACCAACGAAGAAAGTTGAAAAGAAAGGCAAGCATAGTTGTTGTTTGTTAAGTAATCCGATTATAGTGCAAAAGTAGTTTTTTTTTTGTTTTATACTGAGGGGGTATTTTGACAAAACTTTAAGCGTATTATTTTGTCAAAATTTCCCAAAAGTTAAGTTTTGGCTGATAATAAGCACCATTATTCGTCATAACTTCAAAAAATAGGCATTTTTGGCGAATAATAAATGTCTCTCGTTTGTTCACAAAAATACTGAAGGGGTATTTTGTCAAGGTAAAAAATCACCTGCTCTGTTTAGGTATCAATTTACTAATTTTTAATGTGTAATAATCGTTTGAAAAATGTGAGAACCCTACGAAATACGTGTAAAGTTTCTAAAAAATAGTAGTTTTGCGCCCAAAATGCCTAAAAATACTGTCATGCTTTCAGTTTGATAAAGCCAAAGGCATCAAGGGTAGGCACTTTTTGTCAACTGTAACGAAAAACTCATAACCATATTCCGCATGATAGATTTCATTAAAGGTTCAATTGTCTTTAAAAATCCAGCTTTTGTTGTCATTGAAACAACAGGAGGTGTCGGTTATCGTATCAATATCAGTTTGAATACGTATGCAAAACTTGAATCGTTGGAACAAGTGAAATTGTTGACGCATTTACAAGTTCGTGAAGATGCCCATGTCTTGTTTGGCTTTGGTGATGAGTCAGAACGGTCGTTGTTTCAAATGCTGATTTCGGTATCGGGTGTTGGTCCTGTTACGGCACAAGTTTTACTATCGGGCATGAATGCTGACGATGCACGCGCCGCAATTTTGAGTGAAAATGAAGCGGCTTTTTCAAAAGTGAAAGGTATTGGACCTAAAACAGCCAAACGTATTATTCTCGATTTGAAGGATAAATTGAAAAAAGACGGCGGCGAAGGGGCGTTAAACTTAGCGGTTGCGGGCAGTACGATGCGTGATGAAGCCTTATCAGCCCTCGTTTCTCTTGGTTTTCAACGCATTGCGGTGCAAAAGACATTGAACAAAATTTTGCAAGAACAAAAAGCTGTAAATGTCGAGGAGTTGATAAAGGTGGCTTTGAAATTGCTTATGTAAAGACATTAAATCATACGTCTTTGGCGCAAAAACAATGTCTTTATGAAAAATAAAGTTAACAGTTAAAATTTTGTTAACAAATAACACGTTTTATATCGTTCACGTTTGACAAACTGAATAATCTTTTGCACCGTATAAAATACATCCGATTAAAATACTCAAAAATACTGAGGGGGTGATAATGGAAAATGGATAGTTTTTTACTGCCGACTCTTTAAAGTAAGTACGTG
The DNA here is from genome assembly GCA_043744475.1 of Saprospiraceae bacterium. GTDB lineage: Bacteria > Bacteroidota > Bacteroidia > Chitinophagales > Saprospiraceae > JAAFJT01. Next base: position 2,902 of record JAYTUR010000896.1, read on the forward strand.
GTAAGAATAAATTAATATGACGCACTGTTTTTTTGCAAGCAAATAAACAGTGCGTAATTGTCACTTTATGACCATTACTTACTCGTAACAAAATATTTATCCACCATCACCCCTTTTCGATTCGATTTAATATTTCGACATGAACAAAAAAGGACTTTTACGCAACCGCCCGTTTTTAAGGCATTTTTTATTGGGTTTTACATTTCTGATGGGAGCAGCAACTGTTTCAGAAGCCAAAACGACTTTTACGGATACCATTCCTCTGCGCGACCGCAAAGGAGATTATCTCTGCGACTCCGTTGTCCACCCGTTCAACCTGAACGACCCATCGGTTATCAACAAATCCGTTGAGTTAGACCCCCTCAGTAATCAATACATCATTACTGAAAAAGTAGGTGATGACTTTTTCTTCCGCGCCCCTACGGTGATGACGTATGACGAATACCTCAAATGGAAAGCGAAGGAACAGGAGCGTCAATACTTTGAACGTTTGGCGGGTTTGAGCAAAAACAAAGGCGGCAATAAGATTGACCCCATGTCAAAGGTTGACTTTTCGGCGACGCAAAACAGCAAGCTGAAAATGCTTTTGAAGTCAGTGGGTGTGAACGGTAAATTGCCCGAAGTACCTAAACTCGACATCAAAAAGATGGGCGACAATTTGATAGGGATGATTTTCGGCGACCCACCAACGGTTGATATTCGTCCTCAAGGACAAATTGACTTGACTTTGGGCGGTGACTATCGCTATTATGCCAACCCAATTCTGCCGACTTATGCGCGGCGAACAGGCGGTTTGTTGTTCAATATGGACATTCAGATGAACGTTACGGGTAAAATTGGTGAAAAATTGAACC
>JAYTUR010000897.1:0-3754 GCA_043744475.1 Saprospiraceae bacterium
CAATTCTGTTATACTTTCTGCCAATATCTTTAAAGTATCGGTTCTCAAAGCCGCTTCATTGAGCCAACCTTCCATATCTGGTACGCTATATTTGGCTTTAAATGCCAATACTTGTAAAAAACCCTCCGTAAACGCTTTTTCCGTTTCAAACATCGAATCTCCAACACCTTCAAAACTGATTCTGAAAACCACATAATCTCCCGTTTCTCTCAGTATCTTTTCAATAGTGTGCAGAACTGTTGTTTTACCATATTGGCGTGGACGATTGATGATGAAATACAAACCTTTATTCACCATTCTAATCGTCTTTTCTAATTTCTTAGACATATCTGCCATATAATGTTGGTCGGGAAAACACAAACCTGTTACATTGAAGTCTTTTTCCATTGTTAGATTTTTTTTATATCGCAAAAGTAGTTAGAAATAGTGGGCTAACCAACACTTAAAGTGCGATGGATTTGGCGATGCCTCAGTCTTATACCCCCCCCTCAGTAAAAAGCCCTTGCGATTATGCAAAGGCTTTTTATTGATACAATCAAAAATTAATCTGTATTGCAAAAACGCGGTCTTTGTCGGGGTCGTAACTCAAAACCAATTGTGGATTGACCTTGCCGCCTTGCCAAAGGGGGCGCATTTCGCCATCGCTGACAGGCACCAATTTGACGGGTTTGCCATTAGCGGCTTCTAAATCTTTGAGGGTTGAACCGATGTGAATGCCTTCTGGTGTTTGAAATTTACCTTGCCGAACCATGATGCTTTCTATTTTTTTGAACTTTTGACCCTTTTTCCATGCGATTTCAATCTCATTGCTTGAATTAGGAAAAATAACCGTTTGTACCAAACCTCTGTTGATGTGGACGACATTGAAATCGCCGTAGATACGTCTCAAATCGGTATCGGTTGTGGCGGGTGTAATTTCACCAAATTGTTGTTTGGGAACGATGGTGTAATTACGCAACACTTTATTGTCAATAGGCGTGACAACAGCTTTTGAAGATGCGTTTGTATCTATCGTATTTCCCCCCTCAGTATTTGGTGTGTTTTGCGGTGCATTCGTACAGGCGGCGGTGCCAATGAGACAAATCAATAGGTATTTAATCTTGTTAATCATTGAAAGGGTTTTTATTTTTTTAACACAAACGAGATACATTACACGCTTCAATTGGTATTGCGTAATGTATGCCTTTCGTGTCTGCTCAACTGTTGTGATTTTACACCTTTCGTGTATGTCTATTTATTCGCAAATAATAAATAAACCAACAAAAGAGTAGAAAAACAATCTTAAAAGCCAACTTATTTTATCACCAAACATGGACATTTACATCTGCGCCAGCAATTTCGCTTTCATTTGTGAGAACTCTTCTTCAGTCAAAATACCTGCACCTTTCAGTTCAGAGAGTTTTTTGAGCTTAGCCACAACATCATCTTCTGTTGTTTCGGTTTTCGCAACGGTATCCTTTGCTACTTCTTTGCCTTTCTTTATCTCTTCATCGTACTTCTTACGCGCTGTACGCAAATCAAAATCTTCTAACGTTCCGCCTTTTGCAAAATGACTCGCCACAACTTGACCAAGCGCATAAGTAGAAGCCGCCGACAAAACAGGCATGGTCACTTCGCCAATAAAAGTACCAACACCTGGAATGAGTTTAATCAAACTCGCACCAATTCGCGCAATACTGCTGCCAACGATAGCCGAAATGACATTTTTACCAATCGAGTCAATAAATCCAACGCGGTACAGTGAAGACAATTGCCGCAACATATTCAACTGGACAGCACTAACGGCTGCAATGTCTGCCACAGGAAAAGGTAAAAAAGCAGCCGAAGCCGCAAAGCCAACATGATTGAGGACGATATTGTCCGCTTTATCTCTTTTTTGTTCGTGATCCATTCTATGTGGTTTTTGAATTTGAAATTGAAACTCATCAAAAATGATATTTTTCAAAATATACATGAGCAATTTTTTATTTAAAAAAAGTGATTTCTAAAACTATCCTTCGAAAGACTTCATCTATCTACATATTAGGCTAGACGCTTTAAAAGCCGTTTAGGTTCTACAAAAGTTCTCTACATTAACCAAATATAAGAAAAAAAACGACGAAACAGAGTCGGTAGGCGATAAAATAAAAAATCACCTAATGAGTTTGTTCACCAGATGATTTTTTACACCCTATTTATACTTAATCATTTAAGGATAATTTGAGCTATTTACTTAATACTTACAGTATAATGTTGATTAATAATCGTCATCATCATCGTCGTCATCGTTACTACCGCGACGACGGCGTGCAGGTGAAACGTATTCATCGTCATCGTCATCTGCGCCGCTGAAAGAATCATCTTCCTCTTTCAAGCCATCAATATCCAATCCATCAAGGTCGAGGTCTTCGCGTGGTACTTTTACAGCAACTACGTCATCGTCGTCGTCGTCGTCTTTGAAAACATTTTTTGACTCCATGACAGTGACTCGAACAAGGTAGGCAATATCATCTGTATCGTAAGGCAAAGCCAATACCTTTTCGCCTTTAGGCGTGGTGTAGTTAATTAATTTATGCGAAAACCCGTTTGGATATTCTGCTTTAATCGCCGCAACGATGTCCTTGGGCATTTTATCCCAGTCCTTAACGAGTTTGGGTTTAGAAACTTTTTTAGCCATTATATGAGATTTTTATGTGGAGGCTTTACGTCCAAATTTGAGGCAAGAGTGATTCTTATTTTATTTTAATTTGTAATTCAGGGTCAAATTTATGACACCTTCCGAAATTTCAGAAAATGAGGTCTGTTTTTTTTTATTTTTTTATCAATAAAGTTAAAGCGTTCTATTTCAATGATTATACTTAACTGAATATCAAGGTATTAGCAAATTTTATTTTTACAAAATAATATTTACAAACATCTATTTTTAGATAATTAAATTAAGAAACAGCGATATTTAATACACGTTCTATCATTTTCTCAACTGCTTGTTGCGGGTTTTCACTAAAACGACCTGTCATTCTATTCGCTAAAATAACAGATATTGAAACTGCTTGATGCCCTAAAAGTCGTGCCATTCCGTAAATACCTGCCGTTTCCATCTCAAAATTCGTCAATGAATTATTTTTCATTTTAAAACCATTCAACAATTTCACCAAATTTGGCTCCGTACCGCCTCCCCTCAGTATTCTACCTTGCGGCGCATAAAATCCAGGCGAAGTAACGGTAATACCTTTTCTAAATTGCTCTTTATCAAATAATTCTAATAATTTTTTATCTGCTGAAAAAACATAAGGCATCAAAACCAAGTCTTCACTTTTCGATTCTAAATAATCCGCCAATTGGTCTGCCAAATCAAATTCATCGGCTTGTTGCGGTGCATCATAAAAGTGCATCAAATTATCAAGCCCCACCGCCATTTCTGAAATGATGACCGAATCAACGTCTATTTCTGCTTGTATGCTGCCCGATGTTCCAATGCGAATAATACTGAGGGGGGTTAATTCACTTTTAACTTTGCGCGTTGAGAAATCAATATTGACCAAAGCATCGAGTTCCGTCATCACAATATCAATATTATCCGTCCCGATACCCGTTGAAACCACCATCACACGCTGTCCTTTCAGTGTGCCAACATGCGTTACAAACTCGCGGTGCTTTCTTTGCAGGTCAATTTTATCAAAATGCTTACTAACTTCGCCCACTCTTTCTGGGTCTCCAACTGTAAAAACAATGGGCGCAACATGCTCTGGTAGTAAATTTAAGTGATAAATACTGC
>JAYTUR010000898.1:0-3748 GCA_043744475.1 Saprospiraceae bacterium
CATCATGGTTTATCTCACACGTGTCGAACGGTTCAATGCCGCGCACAAACTTTGGGTCGCTGAATGGAGCGCAGAAAAAAACGTAGAAGTTTTCGGTAAATGTTCTAACAAAAACTGGCATGGTCACAACTATACCTTGTTTGTAACTGTTAAAGGAAAACCGCATCCGCAAACAGGGTTTATCATTGATGCCAAAAAGTTGGGCAAACTCATAAAAGATGTTGTGACTGAAAAATTAGACCATTCTAATTTGAATTTGGACGTAGATTTTATTCCTAAACACCTCCAACCGACGACTGAAAATTTGGTTATTTTGATTTGGCAACAACTTGAAAATCATATTGTCGCCGAAGGTGCACAGTTGCATTGTGTCAAATTGGTGGAAACAGAAACCATTTTTGCGGAATATTATGGGGAAGCATGACCTCGAATAGTTTATAAGCAAAACTCTTTGTCTTTGTGCTAAAAACAATCTTAAACTATTTAAAATCAATAGTTTGTAGTATTGCTTAAACTACAAATTCTATCAAGACACATGGTATCTACTGATTTTACCAATTATTCATCTACTGAGAAATACGATATTGAAACAACGCAAGAGATTGCAGATTTTTATACCGAAATTCTACATAAATTAGGAGAAGACCCTGAACGCGAAGGCTTGGCAAAAACGCCCGAACGTGTGGCCAAGGCTTTACAATTTCTGACAAGTGGTTATACGTTAGATGCAGCTGAAATACTGAGGGGGGCTATGTTCAAGGAGGATTACAGCGAAATGGTCATTGTCAAAGACATTGAGTTATATTCTATGTGCGAACATCACATGTTACCTTTTTTCGGAAAAGCGCATATTGCCTATATTCCCAACGGTTATATTGTTGGATTGTCGAAAATACCACGCATAGTTGATGTATTTGCTCGTCGTTTGCAGGTTCAAGAACGCCTGACGCAACAGGTACTTGATGCTATTCAAGACACCCTGCAACCATTGGGCGTAGCTATCGTTATCGAAGCCAGACACATGTGTATGATGATGCGTGGCGTACAAAAACAAAATTCGGCAACGACGACTTCTGCTTTTACAGGCGTATTTAAAAGTGACGAAAAAACAAGAAATGAGTTTTTAAAGCTCATTTCATCACGTTTACATTGATTGGTTATTGGTTACTGGTGTATTGGTTGTTAGTTAGTGGTCACGACTAATAACCAACACACCGGTAACCAATACACTAATAACCAATAAGAAATGAGTAAAAAAAATCGAACAGGTGTTGTTTATTCAACAAACCCCGATTTTGCGTATCAATACGAAGATACTGAGGGGGTAGCTGAGGACTTGCCAAAAGGCAATCAAAAACTCCGCATCCATTTGGAAAGACTGAAAGGTAATAAAGAAGCGACAGTCATTCGGGGCTTTGTTGGCACAAATGATACATTAGAAATATTGGGTAAACTGTTAAAAACCAAATGTGGCGTAGGCGGCTCAGTCAAAGATGGCGAGGTATTGATACAAGGCAATCAGCGCGACAAAGTGCTGCAACTGCTGATTACTGAGGGGTATAGTCAGACGAAAAAAGCAGGCGGTTAGGTTTTTTTTTAGATTTAATCAAACGATGACTTTGAGTCATCATTTGAATTTTTGCACAAAGACGATAAGATACATGGTGGTGTCTTATCGTCTTTGTACTTTTAGTCAGAATTTTGTATTTTATATTACTCATCCAAAATTTTCTTTCTATTGAAAAATCGTTTTGAAAAATATATTATTGACAATCAATTGTTTATGAAAAACGATAAGTTACTGGTCGCCGTAAGTGGAGGAGTGGATTCTGTCGTTTTGTGTCAGCTTTTGTCTGCTTGTGGATATCGTTTTTCAATAGCACACTGCAACTTTCAACTGCGCGGAGACGAATCCTATGGAGATGAAGCCTTTGTAAAATCATTGGCAGAGCGTTGGAAAGTACTTTTTTTTGCAAAAAAATTTGAAACAAAACAATATGCCATAGACCATAAATTATCAATTCAAGTAGCGGCTCGTGATTTACGATACGCATGGTTTGAACATTTGCGAATGACCTTAAAGTACGATTATATTTTAACGGCGCATCATGCTTCAGATAGTATCGAAACGGTATTATACAATTTCACAAAAGGTTCAGGGCTATTGGGACTGACAGGGATAAAACCGAAAAACAAGGTGCTTATTCGCCCTCTTTTATGGGCAAAAAAAGAAGAGATTGCCGCCTTTTTAACTGCTGAAAATTTACCTTTTAGAGAAGATTCATCTAATGAATCGGATAAATATGCCCGAAACAATATTCGGCATCACGTCATTCCTGTGTTAAAACAAATCAATCCAAGTTTTGAAACAACCGCAAAAGAAACGATTGAAAAATTGGCTGAAACACAGGTTTTACTTGATTTTTTTATGAAAATGATAAAAAAAGAAGTAACTCATTTTGTTGACAGTCAATTGTTTATTGATAAAAGTAAGTTAAAAACATACCCCTCAGTATCAACCGTCCTTTTTGAGGTTTTAAAGGACTTTGGTTTTAATAATGACCAAGTTGCTCAGATTATAAAGGAAGAAGCCAAAACGGGTTCTTTATTTTATTCACAAACGCATAAATTATTGATTGATAGAAGTCATTACATAATCGTACCTCAAAAAGAAGAACCGATATCAGAAACGGTATTCACCATTCAAAGAGAAGATAGTTCAGTAAAAGGGAGTGATTTTCAACTTTTTTTTAATTATTTCAACGAAAAACAAGAGGATTTTTCTAAAAATCCTAATGAAGTTCTGCTTGATGCTGATAAACTTTCATTTCCTTTGACTTTGAGAAAATGGCAAGAAGGCGACCGCTTTCAACCGTTGGGTATGGGTGGAAAAAGCCAATTATTAAGCGATTTTTTTAGGCTTCAAAAATTATCCATTTTTGAAAAGGAGAATGTATGGATTTTAGAAACGGCTCAAAAACAAATCTGTTGGGTCGTCGGATTACGCATTGATGAACGGTTTAAAATAGATGCATTCTCAAAATCGTTCGTTAGTATGATGTTTAAAAAAATAACAATAATCCATAATTAAAACACATCATTTCAAGCAGAAGGACTAAAAAAGCAATTTTTCTGCTAATTTTGCTTCAATAAAACAATCTTATTTAAAAAAATTAACAATGGAAAAAAAGAAACTTAAACGTATTTTATCGCTCGATGGTGGCGGTATTCGTGGCATTTTAACGAGCAAAGTTTTGGAATCTTTGGAAGAAAAATTGAATGACCAATTTACCAAAATTAATGGTGCGCCGAGAGAAAAACCTATTCGTTTAGGTGAATATTTTGATATGATAGCGGGTACTTCGACGGGTGGTATTTTAGCTTGTATTTTGTTATGTCCGAGCGAAGACGATCCAACATATCCACGATTTTCAGCAAGCGAAGCCGTGAGTTTGTACATGGAAAATGGCAAAAATATATTTAAACCAACCTTTAACGGACGTTTACCTGGCTTTTTACAAGGTATTGGTGGCTCAATGTTTGGCGATGCAAGTATTGCAGATGTGCTAAAATCTTACCTAAAAGAGACGCGTTTGAGCCAAATGATGAAGCCTTGTTTGATTACAAGCTACGATATTCAAGAGCGACAGGCTGTTTTTTTTACATCGCACGATGCTTTGAAAAAAGAAAGCAAAGATTTTCCATTGTGGCAAGTTTGCCGGTCTACTTCTGCCGCACCTACTTATTT
>JAYTUR010000899.1:0-3746 GCA_043744475.1 Saprospiraceae bacterium
TGGCGTGATGTGGAAATTCTTAGAAATGGATGGTTTAAATTGTTGGGATACTGAGGAGGCGTGTTTTAACAAATAAAATATTGATAATCAATATTTTAAAACTTGACGCAAGTTTAAAACTTGCGTCAAGTTCAAGGTCATTTTATTTTCCCAAAAGAGCAATATTCAAACCCATATTGACAGCCAAATTATTAGGTGCTACGTTGTTACCATACATACCCCCCAAGCCCAATTCATCGAAAATGTTAGATTTTGAAGTACCTGAACGGCTAACAAAACCCGTTCCTATACCAAATGAGAAATCAACAGCAAATTTGTTGTCGAAAACCCATTGTTTACCCGCACTTATCAATAAACTACCAATCGTCGTTTTTACTCTACTTGTGGCAAAATTGCCATTCGTTCCTGTGTAACCATATCTATTTTGACCAAAAGAACTAAAATTGACTTCTGGACGAATATAGCCCCCTTTCAAAAGATGTGCATAGCGTTGGCGTGAGCTGTAATAATCGGGTTTATGTATAAATTTATAGCCAAAACCAAGCAAAATACCGCGTTGGTTGGTTTTTATGGTAGAACTGCCATTTGTATAAAGGTCTTCGTTTCTACCTAAGCCGATGATACCTAATTTAGCTTCGACGCTGGCACCAGGTTTCAAATTGCGCTCATAGATGAAGTTGGTAAAACCTGTTATCCAAGACAAAAAGCTGACTTTGTAAGCACTGCGGTTTTGACCGACATAGTATTCTTTGTTGTCAATTGAACCACCTTCATCAAATTTGTGAACCGCACCATTTGCCATCACAATTTTCTTAATTAAAGAAGCATCCATAACGAATGTGACACCATCAGGTTGTGTGAATAATTTGTATTTCACTTCTGCTTCGCCAATTTCTAATATCTTGGCTTCAATAGTTTTACCATTTTTACGATGTATAACATCTTGTGCTTCTAGGGAGTTAACGCTCAAAAGAGCAAAAAAGAGAAGCGTAATAACTTTTGAAAATTGTTTCATGATTTTACAAATTAGTAATGAGAGAATTATTTTTGTTTAACATTCAAAATACAAAGTTATACTATAACAAAATGGTAATTGTTGCAAATTTCGATAATGATAAATTTATTTTTCTTCTATATCAACAATCTTACCCAACAAGCCCATTTCGGGCAGGCATCTAGCTATTTCTAAAAAAAAATTGCACCTTTGTATATCACAAAATAGTATTTTAACGTTTAGCATCATATCAAACAACAACATAGTGAACAAATATGGAATACTTGCCTTCTACTGAAATACATCTAAATCCTTTGTTACAAACGAATCATTTTAAACAATTTTCCTTCATAATTATCAATTTCGTGAGAAAAATGAAACAATTCCTGCTTTCTATCCTTTTTGTCGGTGGCTTTATGAGCCTCAATGCCCAAACATCTAATTTTTACACCATTCAACTGGGTTCTTTTGACCCCTCAGTAAAACAAGCGGATTTTGAAGCCATTCGCTCATATACATACATCTACAAACGCGATGGGCTTGTTTTTGCGGGTGCTTTTGATTCTCAACAAGCAGCTGAACCCTTTTTAGCTAAAATAAAAGCCAAAGGTTTTGACTATGCTTTCATCGCTGCTCGACCTTTTAATACGGCTAAATCTGTATATGTCATACAAATTTCAACAAAAAGTGCGGGCGAACCCCTGGATTGGCAGAACTATTTGCGCGCTGGAACACTCTATACCATGCCGATAAACGGACTCGTTCGTATTGCACATGGGGCCTATGCCGATAAAAACGACACAAACCTCAAGTTAAAGGAAATTGTCGCTTTGGGCTTCACTGATGCTTTTATTAAAAGCGTCAAAGACATCCAATTGAACCCGATTTCAGAGTTCGACACAGGCGACAAAAGCGTATTGACACAAACAAAAGATGTTGCCGTTGTCAATACGAAAGGGACTGTTAACGGATTATCCAGCTATGGCTATACACCCGCCGCTTCAAGCAAGCGTCTTTCAGTGATAAAATTGCAAGATGCGTTGAAAAAATTGGGTCTTTATGGCGGTGTTTCGGACGGTATTATGGGCAATCAAACCCAAACGCTTTATGACCGTGCCCTTGTCCTCAATCGTCGTTTGGCGACTTATGAGGTATTGGCGCAAAAATATAATGGTTTTAACGGTTGGGAAGATGGTCGTCTTTTATGCACAATAGCACGTCAACTAAGTGTTAAAGACAATTCAAGAGCCATTGTCGCTGATTTATTCAATAATTTACCACAAGAAATGTTGTCTTCAAGCGAAGCCGCTGCCGCTTTGAATTGGCATAACAACCTTTTCAAACAACTTGAATTATGGTCAGCACATGGTCAATACAACGACCAAGTCTATAGCGCTTTCAAAGCCGCTTACTACCACACCCTCGTTCATCTTGAAGATGAATTTGCCGCCAAAAACATCAGAGGTGATGCTGGAACCGCTTTATCTGTCTCTGTCATCAAAATTTTGATAGGTGAAGATTTAGATGGTTTTAACTAACTTTTTCCGTACAAGAACATAAAAAATCCGTAAGTTTTGTGTCAAAAACTTGCGGATTTTTTATGTTCTGTCCAAAACACTTTATGCAAGGTTGGTGTTTACGAAATTCGTTGTAGCTTTGCACAAAATTTGATATTATCAAGTAATTGTAAGTATCATTTTATGAATCTGCGAATCAAAAAAATAACAACTACCGAGTTCAAATTATACAGGTAACAAAATTATAGCACATTGAAAAAATCATTCACAGTCATAGGCATTATCCTATTTGTACTTATCGTTGACCAAGCTTTAAAAATTTGGGTCAAAACACATTTCTGTTATGGCGAAGAACGCCCTCTTTTTGGTGAAGCAGTATGGGCAAGGCTCAATTTTGTTGAAAACCCGGGCATGGCGTTCGGTTGGAAATTCGGCGGCGAATATGGTAAATTGGCGTTAAGCCTTTTCCGCATCGTTGCGATTGGTTTTTTAGGCTATTATGTCACACGCCTTGTCCGTCGAGATGCAGGTTATGGTTTACTTATCGGTTTTTCCTTAATTTTAGCAGGTGCTATGGGCAATATCATTGACTCCGCTTTCTACGGTTTGATTTTCAATGAGTCAACTTTTCATTGTGGCGAAGGTCCTGCACGATTGGTTGCATTTGGTACAGGCTATGGTACTTTTTTGCATGGAAAAGTAGTGGATATGCTGTTTTTTCCTGTCTGGAAAGACGAATTGGGCGATGTCAAATTCTTTCAACCTGTTTTCAATATCGCCGATTCTGCGATTTCAATAGGTGTTGCCAGCATTTTGCTGTTTCAAAGGCATTATTTTAGTGATGATAAACCTCAACCACAGATAGAAAATACAGCCCTTACGACTGAAACCATTACCGAAGCCGTTGATAATGAGGGGGTAGATGAAACATCAAAAACGATGACCGATGTCATTGATACTGAGGGGGTCGGCAAAACGACAGAAGCCGTTGCCAATGATATTTCAGCAGAACAAAAAGATGATGAACAAAGCGGGTAATTTCTTATAATTCAAATAATAAGCAGTAAAAAGCAATGCGCCAAACTTGTTGACAAGTTTGGCGCATTGCTTTTTACTGAGGGGTGCCCATTTAAGCGTAACGCTCAAAAATCGCATCAATTGCCGCCGCCAAAGCATGGTCTTTTTCCGTTACAATATCACCTTTATCATGCGTATTGAGTTTAATATCAACGGTA
>JAYTUR010000900.1:0-14791 GCA_043744475.1 Saprospiraceae bacterium
CGTTTGTTTTTTGAAATGCAAAAGACAAAACGGCAATTAAGCATACACTAAAAATGAGAAGCTTTTTCATGACATCAATTTTGTTAAATTAAGAAATAAATTTTTTTTTATAAATGGTGCAAAGCAAAAAGGTAAAAAGGAATGCGTGTTGTTTAAAATTTCAATTACTTATTCTGTTCAATTTCGTTGATAAGCGCTTTGATTTTTTCTAAATCTGCTTGAGAAGTCGATCCATTGCCTAAGGCGCGGAGTACAAGAGATGAAGCCGAGCCTCGAAATGCAGCGTCCACAAAACCTTTCAGCAGTCGCTCTTGCATTTGTTCTTCAGGAATAGCGGGGGAGTAGATGTGGCTGCGTTCTATGATATCGCGTGTCAAAATCCCTTTATCGAGCATCAATTGCATGAATTTTAAGGTTGTCGTATAACCGATTTCCTTTTCAGGATTTTGGGCATTGAGCGTTTCGTTGACAAAACGGACGGTCTGTGCGCCGTTTTGCCAGAGAACTTGTAAGATGGCAAGTTCCGAGTCAGTTGGTACAGGTGTTATTTTTCCGTTCATTATTACAGTTTTATTAAAAATTATGAGATGAAAAGGATTATGTATGTGGTCTTCACGGTCTCGCTTACGATATTTTTCGTAGTTTTGATATTTAAAAAAGAGAGTTGTTTTCCCTCCCCTCAGTAATTATAACACAAAGCTATACGAACATATTCGTAACTCCAAATTTTTATTACGATTTTTTTCGTAGGAAATAGTTTTTGACCACAGATTAGACAGATACGACAGATTTTCGCTGATTTAACTAGAATTTTAATAGAAATGCTTTGAAAAAAATCAGCGTAAATCAGTCGTATCTGTCTAATCTGTGGTCTATTTTGTATCATCATTTAATCAATTCGGCAAAAAATACCGCAATTGCTATCGAGAGAAGACATCAAAACACTAACTTTCCCCCTTAGTCAAAGAAAAAGTATTCATCTAATCAAACTAATGTATCAATGAAAAAAGTTGCTACGCTCTTTTGGGTGTTTTTTTGTGTTTTTTTAATCAATTATACTGAGGGGGTCGCTCAAAACCCATCTGCCTCTAAAAGTTCAAACGACAACCCGATTCTCAAAAACCTGAAATATCGCAATGTCGGTCCGTATCGCGGCGGTCGTAGTCTTGCCGTTGCAGGTCATGCAGATCAGCCTTTGACCTTTTATTTTGGCGCTGTTGGGGGTGGTGTTTGGAAAACCACAGACGGTGGTATGAAATGGAATCCGATTTCAGATTCTACATTTACGAGTTCGAGCGTCGGTTCAATTTGTGTTGCGCCTTCTGACCCCAATGTCATTTATGTGGGCATGGGTGAAACAGAAATTCGCGGCAATATTTCATTTGGCGATGGGGTTTATAAATCAACCGATGCGGGAAAGACTTGGAAGCATTTGGGTCTCAAAAAGTCGTGGGGTATTGGACGTGTGGTCGTTCACCCACGCGATGCGAATATCGTATATGTTACTGCCCTCGGCAATCCTTACGGACGTGTGGATAAGTCAATGGATTCGGAAGAGAGAGGCGTTTTTCGCACAACGGACGGCGGCACGACTTGGCAAAAAGTCCTTGCACCGACGAATAATAAAACAGGTGCAATTGATGTCGTCCTTGACCCAACCAATCCGTCTATCATATATGCGTCGTTGTGGGAATGTTATCGCAACAACTACCAAATGTCGAGTGGTGGCGAAGGTTCTGGCATGTACAAATCAATGGATGGTGGTACAACTTGGACGAATATTTCTAAAAAACCAGGGTTGCCCGTTGGTATTTTGGGTAAAATTGAGTTTGCTGTATCCTATTTCGACGGCAAACGGGTTTGGGCAATGGTTGAAAATAAAAACGGCGGTATTTACAAAAGTGATGACGGCGGTGAAACCTGGGCGCAAGTCAATACCGACAAAAACCTACGCCAACGCCCTTGGTATTTTTCTGAAATAGCCGCTGACCCGGGCAATCATGATGGTTTGTACGTCTTGAATGTCGGTTTTTGGTACACAGGCGATGGTGGCAAAACGTCCCGTAATATCCGTTCGGGACATGGTGATTGTCATGATATTTGGATTAATCCGAAAATGCCAAATACCTTTATTTTAGGTGATGATGGTGGCGCAGAAGTGACTCAAACCAAAGGTGAAACCTTCACCGAATTGGATATTCCGACGAGTCAATTTTATCACATTTCCTTGGATAATGATTTTCCTTACCATTTATATGGCGCACAACAAGACAATTCAGCTATACGGATTCAGTCGCGCAATACTGAGGGGTTCACTTTGACTACAAAAAACTGGGAGGTTGTTGCAGGCGGCGAATCGGGCTATATCGTAGCTGACCCGACAAATAGCGATATCATTTATGGTGGCAATTATATGGGTGAAATGGAAAAACTCAACGTCAAAAATGGTCAAACGCAGAGTGTTACGCCCAATCCTGTGATTTATTTGGGTGCGGGTGCGAACGAAATGAAGTATCGCTTTCAATGGACTTACCCGCTTGTTTGGAGTCCGCATGACCCAAAAGTGCTTTATGCAACGTCTCAATATGTGCATAAAACGACAAATGGTGGTCATTCATGGGACATTATTAGCCCTGATTTGACCCGAAATGACCCTAAAACAACGGGTTCATCGGGTGGTGAAATTACGAAAGACAATACAGGTGCAGAGACTTTTGCGACCATTTTTACTTTTGAAGAATCACCACTTCAAAAGGGTTTGATGTGGGCAGGAACGGACGATGGTTATTTGCAAATGTCAAAAGATGCGGGTAAGAATTGGACAAAATTAACGGTTGCAGGGTTACCAGATTGGGCATTAATGAGCATCATTGAACCCTCGAAATACGATGCAGGAACGGCTTATTTGGCAGCTAATCGCTATAAACTTGATGACGCAAAGCCTTATTTGTTTAAAACTAAGGATTTTGGTAAAACTTGGACAAAAATTACTGAGGGGTTGCCTGACAATGCCTACTGCCGGGTGATTCGTGAAGACCCCAATTACAAAGGGTTGCTCTTTGCGGGAACAGAGGTTGGCTTGTTTGTATCGTTCAATGATGGTGGAAATTGGCAACCACTTCAAGGCAATTTGCCTTTGTCACCGATTCATGATTTACAAATTCACAAGACAGAACGCGACCTTTGCGTGGCAACACATGGACGTGCTTTTTGGATATTGGACAATTTAGAACCTGTTTATGCTATGATGAAAGACCCCTCAGTATTGAGCAAAAAAGCAGCGTTGATGAAGCCCGAAGACGCTTGGCGTGTAGGCGGTGGCAGCGTTTCAAATCCTGAATTACAAGCAGGGGAAAATGCGCCGAATGCTGTTATGGTCAATTATTATTTCAAAGAAAAGCCAAAAGACGAAGTCCAGTTGCGCTTTATTTCTGCCGATGGTGATTCAATTATCACTTATTCAAGCAAAAAAGACAAAAAGGGCAAAGCGATTGAGATAAATAAGGATTTTTATCAAAAAGAATCCATTCAACGTCCGGGTGTTGCGGCAGCTGATGCGGGTTTGAATACTTTCCTTTGGGATATGCGATTGGCTGATGCCATTGATACCGATCCACCCGCTTTGCTGTGGGCAGGTAGTATTGTAGGACCGAAAGTACCTCCGGGAAAATACTTTGTTGAAATGGTCGTCGGTAACGAAGTGATTGGAAAACAAGACTTTATGATTCGCAAAGATCCGCGTATTGATGCGACAGATGCTGATTTGGTAGAAAGTGCCAAATTCCAAATCAAAGTACGGGATAAATTGAGCGAAACACATAAAACGGTTAACGATTTGCGTGCCACACGCAAGCAAATCAGCGATTATATGGCTTCTGTAACGGATTCTACGTTCAAAAAAGAAATCGAAAAAGTCTCTAAACCTATGCTTGATAGTTTGCAGCAGATTGAAGATGAGTTGATTCAACACAAAGCAAAAGCTTTTCAAGATTTATTGGCTTTGCCGATTAAGTTGAACAATAAATTGGCGAATCTAGCTTCTGCGGCGGCTTCGGCGGATACAAAACCGACACAATCTACTTTTGAATCTGAAAAGGATATTGTGCCTAATATTGATAAACAAATCGCAAAATTGAAAAAAACGCTCGATATGTACGTGCCACAGTTCAACAAATTGGCAGAAACGCAGAAAGCAGCGGCAATAAATATTAAAAAAGGGTCGTAGTTTTCCTTTATTTTAAACTACAAAGCCGTCGAAGTTTTAAATTTCGACGGCTTTTTTAAAACAAACACGCCTTAATGCTGTTTTTAAAATAAAAAGAATTTATGACACTTGTTGATAATGAGATAGTAACCATGATGACCACTCAAAAGGGTCACAATCTCTTAGAATTGTCGAAAAAGAAACCGATAATGCTCATCTTCTTACGCCATTTCGGTTGCCAATTTTGCCGTCAAGCGATGGATGAGCTTTCGCAAACACGAAAAGGATTAGCAGAGGCGGGTACAGAATTGATTTTCGTCCATATGGCCGAAAATGAAGTGGCAGAAACCTATTTCAAGAAATTCAACCTTTCTGGTGTTGCCCATGTCAGTGACCCCGATTGTCGGTATTATTCCGCTTTTGGCTTGGTAAAAGGCAGTTTCACACAGCTTTTTGGCTTGCAAACATGGATACGAGGTTTTTCAAATAAAGCCAAATATGGTAACGAAATGGGCAAACACTTGGGCGATAGTTTTCAAATGCCCGGTGCGTTTATGATACATCAAGGAGAGATAAAAGACCAGCATATTCATAAAATGGCATCTGATATTCCCGATTACGATAAGTTGATTCAGTGTTGCGTTGTGAAAACGTAAAAGTCATACGTTTTACTGAGGGGGTATAAAAATAAAAGATTTGTTGACATTATTGCTTTGTTTTGTATGAAAGCACGTAATTTCGTAGTCCAATTTAATTGTTGGAAAAAAATAAGTGCATTAATTACGGTTATGTTGCTTTTATAATAAAAAAGTAACAAAGTCAATTTCTCTTTTATGACGATGAAAAAGGACTATTTAAGGATAATTTTCTACAAAAAATTGTCAAAATACTCTGATAATACAGCTTTTATCAACAATACCTTCGATGAGTTGATACGCTATTATACTTCTGATAGTCGGCAATATCACGGATTAACACATATCATTAAGTTATTGCGTCTGTTTGACGAGTACAAATTTAATTTACAAAACGAAGACGTGGTGTTTTTTGCAATATGGTTTCACGATGCCATTTATAGTACATGGCGCGATGATAACGAGGAAAAAAGTGCTTTTTGGGCAAGCGAAGTATTGAAAGAAACGGCTATGCCTTCGGCAAAAATTGAAAAAGTTGTTGAATATATAAAAGCGACTAAAACGCATGAATCCGATAATGATATAGATTTAAACTTTTTCTTAGATTTTGACCTTTCTATTTTGGGTGCTGACGATACAATTTATGATGTCTATGCAAGACAAATACGGGAGGAATTCAGTTTAATGCCTTCTTTTTTGTATAAACGAGGACGGCGCAAGGTGCTTAATGCTTTGATTGAACGACCCAATATTTATCACACTGCAATTTTTCAAAATACAATAGAAGCCAAAGCAAGGGAAAACTTGCAACGTGAATTAAATAAACTTTGAGGTTATTGGTGTATTGGTTATTGGTGACGATACCAATTTTACAATAACTAGCACACCAATAACTAATAACCAAAATAACATGTCAAATAAAGGTTATCGCTTTTCTGAATACGTGCCATTGCCCAATGAAGGGACACCATTTGAACGTTTATTCAAAATTTTTCAAGAACTTTTGATGTTCACATCGGGTGATGTGCAAGAAGCTTTGTCGTGGTTGACGCAACTCGACAAGGAGTATAATTTGACGACGCCTGAATACGGTATCGGCGATTTTGTACAGGATTTGATTGATAAAGGCTTCCTAAAACCCGATGGTACTGAGGGGGGCGGTTTCGGTTTGACGGCAAAAATGGAAATGGGTTTGCGCCAAAAAGCATTAGAAGATATTTTTGGCAATATGAAAAAATCCAAACGCGGTAACCATTCAACCGATTTTGGTGGACGTGGTGACGAATATACAAGCGATGTTAAACCTTACGAATTTGGCGACCCATTAGAGCATTTAGCGATGACCAATACCATTCGCAACGCTCAAATCAATCATGGTATAGACAATTTTCAGTTGGCGAATGACGACCTTGAAGTTCTCGAAACCTTCAATCAAAGTCAAATGTCAACGGTGATGATGATTGATATTTCGCACTCCATGATTCTTTATGGCGAAGACCGCATTACACCCGCGAAACGTGTGGCGATGGCTTTGGCGGAGTTGATTCAAACGCGTTACCCAAAAGATACTTTAGACATTGTGGTGTTTGGAGACGATGCCTGGCAAGTTGAAGTTAAGGATTTGCCTTATCTCGAAGTCGGTCCTTATCATACAAATACCGTTGCAGGTTTGGAATTAGCGATGGACTTGTTGAAACGCCGCCGCAATCCGAACAAACAAATCTTTATGATTACAGATGGTAAACCGACTTGTATCAAAAAAGGAAAACAATACTACAAAAACTCATGGGGTTTGGATAGAAAAATCATTGCTCGCACGCTTGCTTTGGCAGCTCAATGTCGTAAGCTGAATGTACCAATTACCACTTTTATGATTGCCCGCGACCCTTATTTGCAGAATTTTGTTGATGAATTTACAAAAGCCAATAATGGCAAGGCTTTTTACAGCAGCTTACAGGGTTTGGGTGAGTTTATTTTTCAAGATTATAAAAACAATAAGACGAAACGGACGCGTTAGATTGTTATGAATATTGTTTCTTTTGTATTTAAAATAACGCTAATTCACTAATAAATAGGCAAAGCCGATGTGCATTTCAAGAATGTTCATCGGCTTTTTCTATAAGCACTTTTTTCTGAGCATTTTAAGGCTTGTAGCTACGTAGATTATGTACCTTTACATTCAATTTAACCTAACCAATTATAAATTTTTTAACTTTTTATTTACCAAATTATTAATTATCAACTATTATGAAAATTGTAACACTTGACGAA
Source organism: Saprospiraceae bacterium (assembly GCA_043744475.1). Taxonomy (GTDB): domain Bacteria; phylum Bacteroidota; class Bacteroidia; order Chitinophagales; family Saprospiraceae; genus JAAFJT01. The sequence continues at coordinate 7,111 of JAYTUR010000900.1, forward strand.
TTTATCATTCGTCGCCAACATGATTTTGGGTATGCAACAGGCGAACTCACAGCACTTTTGCGAGACATTGGTGTAGCCGCAAAAATTGTTAACCGCGAAGTCAATAAAGCGGGGTTGGTCAATATTTTGGGCATGGATGGCTCCCAAAATGCATCAGGTGACACCGTTCAGAAACTCGATATGTATGCCAACGAAAAACTCATCGAATGCCTCAGTAACTCAGGTGAGTGTGCGGCTATTGCTTCCGAAGAATTAGAATCCTTCGTAGAAATTCCAGCTGTTGAAGGACGTAGTCCAAAATATACAGTTGTTTTTGACCCGTTGGATGGTTCGTCTAATATTGATGTCAATGTTTCTGTGGGTACAATTTTCGGCATTTTTAGGCGAAAAAGCGACCCAAGTGGACCAATTGTATTAGAAGATTTTTTGCAAACAGGCAATGAGTTAGTAGCGGCGGGTTATGTCTTGTATGGCACTTCCACCATTTTGGTTTATACCACAGGTAACGGTGCCAATGGCTTTACACTCGACCCTTCGATTGGGGAGTTTTGTTTGAGTCATCGTGACATTAAGATTCCACCAAGTGGTCAATTTTATTCAGTCAATCAAGGCTATTATCTCAAATTTGATGTCGAAATGAGGCGATATATTGACCATTGTTCGGATATGAATTATGGTTTAAGGTATATCGGTTCGATGGTATCCGACGTTCATCGTATTTTATTTCAAGGTGGTATTTTCTTGTATCCGAACACGCGTAAATATCCAAAAGGCAAGTTGCGCCTCCTTTATGAATGTGCGCCTTTAAGTTTCGTCGTTGAGCAAGCAGGTGGAAAAGCGATTACATTAGGTAGAAATCGGGTTATGGATTTAAAACCTAAAGGTTTGCATCAAAATGTGACTATTGCGATTGGTTCACCTGAAACCGTCGTTGAAATGGAGGAGTTTTTGGAAAAATATGCTGTGAAATTGATTTAAGATTATCATGCTTTAGTCGTTCAAATACCCCCCTCAGTATAAAAGCATAAAATACGCGTAAAACGATAGGGAAATTTCATTGTTTCCCTATCGTGCGCATTAATTTTATACTTTTCCTATCAAACTCGATAGTTTTTTCCTAAATAAAAACATCAAAAGTCCCGTAGTTGCGGCAAAAACGAAGACCGTAAAGAAAATTTGAGGCAATGGATAAGACTCAAATAAGCTGCCCACTTGACCACCGATAAAATTACCCACTGAAGCGGCTAAAAACCACACGCCCATCATTTGTCCGACTATGCGTTGCGGTGCTAATTTTGTCATCGAACTCAATCCCACAGGGCTCAAACACAATTCACCTAACGTTTGCAGAAAGAAAACCGTCAATAACCATTGTGGTCCAACCCTTGCGCCTTCATTTGCTCCCAAATACAAGGCGGCGGGGACTAAAAGTAGAAAACTCAAACCTGCAAAGATGAGTCCCATAGCAAATTTGACAGGAATGGAAGGCTCTTTGTCTCGTTTGGCAAGATAAACCCATAACCAGGCAAAAACAGGTGCAAAAAAGATAATCACACACGCATGAACCGATTGCCACCACGATGAAGGAAAGCCCAAACCAAAGACGCTGTTTTGCGTAAATCTATCTGCAAAGAGACTTAACGTTGAACCGACTTGTTCATAACTCGCCCAAAATAAAGCGGCGGCAATAAACAAGACGATGATGACCACCAATCGTCCACGTTCTTCTTGTGTAAAGTCGTTTTGCATAAATAAGGAACTGAAATAGCCTAAAACTAAAACGACATAGATGCTGCCGAACAAAATACTCAAATTTCGAGCATTAATCTCTAATATATTGTTATAAACTAAGCCCACTAAAATGAGAATAAACACCGAAAAATAGCCCAAACCTTTCCATAATTGGCGTTTGGCAACGCTAATTGCTTGAGGATTCAATGCTTTTTCGGAAGGTAAGCCCACTTCACCTAAGTATTTTTCTGTTAATTTGTATTGCAACAAGCCGAAGAACATACCGACTGCTGCCGCGCCAAATCCGAAGTGCCAATTCACTTTTTGACCTAAATATCCGCATATCAAAGGCGCAATAAATGCACCTAAATTGATGCCCATGTAGAAAAGTGAAAAGCCAGCATCACGTCTTTTGTCTTCTTTTGAATACAAACCGCCGACCATTGTACTGACATTTGGTTTCAGTAATCCTGTTCCGATGATGACACAGAGTAAACCCGTATAAAAAAACGCTAAACCAGTGAAAATCAATAAGATATGTCCACACATAATGATGATGCCGCCGACAAAAACGGCTTTTCTTGCACCCATAAAACGGTCGGCAATCCAACCGCCAGGCAAATTTGTCATATAAACCAAAGCGGTATATATGCCATAGACGACACCTGCCAAACGGATATCGAAACCCAATCCGCCGTCGTTAATACTGGCTGTCATAAACAAAATAAGCAAGGCGCGCATACCATAATAGGAGAAACGTTCCCACATTTCAGTAAAAAACAGTGTCGCAAGACCGCGCGGTTGTCCAAAGAAGGCTGTGTCGTTTTGTTGATTCATAGTTTTTTATGGTTGGTGATGAGGAAGTTGTAAAAATGGTAAAGATAGGAAAAAGAAGCATGAAAAAAACCTCGTCGAAAGTCAAACTTCGACCAGGTTAGGCTGTTTATTGCTCTTTATACTGAGGGGGTAGATAAGCCGTTTGGGGAACTTTTGAAGTTTCTCTAACGGCTTGTCTATTTGCCCACTTTCGCAACGATTTTATCTGCCGCTTCACGACCACTTTGAGCCGCGCCATTCATAAAACCTGAAAAATCACCACCACAATGCTCGCCAGCAAAGAAAACATTGCCAATGGGCATCGCTTCTGCACCTGCAATGCTTGTATATTGTCCCGTCCGATAGCAAATATAGCTGCCAAGTGCGTAAGGGTAGGAGGGCCAGTGCATCCGCGCCATTTTACCATTGAAATTTTCTGTTGCGCCCTTATAAATTTTATCCCAAAGCGGTAAATATTTGTCTTTTTGTGCGCCCACAGACCCTTTTCCAACCGCAACGCCTGATGGTCCACCAAAAAGGATTGACAATCCGCCCGTTTCTTTATCACCGTTTTGTAATTGGGCATTGTCCCAACCGTTTGGGATACCGACATCAGAATAGCATAAGCCTTGAAAGCCTTGTCCGCGCCAAAAGTGCTTGTTCATACCGAGCATCAATTTAGCATTCGTTCCAAAACCCATGTGATTGATTGAATCCCATTTGATTTGAGGCATTTGTAGGCGAATATCCACATTTTTTAAGCGAGAAAATGGTATAGCAATGACCACATAGTCTGCTTTTACAGCGTCTTTTATACCAGAAAACGTCAAATTATAGTGATTTGACGAACGGCTAATGGCTTCTAAGGAACGATTGAGTTGAATATGAGAAGCATATTTCTTTGCAAGCGCATCTGGGATAGATTGGTTGCCACCTCTGACTTTATATCGCTCGTCGCTGTCTCCAAACAACTCAAATTTGCCCCCCTCAGTATTTGTTGAGATAAGAATCGGTAAATTGATAGCCGACTGCACTTGTGGGGACAAACCGTATTCCGATTCATAACTGACTTCAATGAATTTTTTAATCCAACCCCTTGCGCCAATCTTTTCGAGGTATTCAGAAAGAGACATGCGGTCAAGTTTTTTGATATAAGGGTCTTTGGTTTTGTATCCTTCGGTACTCATATTGTCGGGCAAACGTTCAGCATCGGCAGCAATTTTGTCTGCAAAGCCTCTAAATGCTTCAACGACCTCTTTAAGTGTGTGGTTTTTACCATCAAAAAAGAAAACCTCTTTAGTCAAAGCGTTTTCAGATGCTTGTGCATAGTCAATCAGTTCAAGGTTAAACTCTTTTGCCAAATCCCATATATCCTTGTGGTTGGTGTCAACGAATTCACCGCCAAATTCAGTCCAAGTGCCTTCGCCCATAGCATTTTGGACTGTAAATATGCGTCCGCTCGTTCTGCCTGATGCTTCGTATATCGTCGCGTCTAATCCTGCTTTTTTGAGAATATGCAAAGCGTGAAGTCCAGCAATTCCGGCTCCGACAATGACAATGCGCGGTGGATTTTTAGAGAAAAGATTGCGACCAAACACCCCCTCAGTAGATAAGCCCGATAAACCACCAATAATGAGCGTTTTACCTGTGTTCTCTATGAATTTACGCCTTGTAATCAACGATTCTTCTGCACATTGCATCATTTCTTCGGAAGAAGATTGCGTTTTGTTGGCAGTAATTGCCATGCGTAGGGCTTTTCTCAATGTATTGAAGAGCGGTGTTTTAGTAGCATTGTTTTTCATTTATAAGAGAGTTTAAAATGGTTTATAAAAATTGGACATTTACCATCTACTTTTAGTTTTCTATTTGGGTTTTTGACGATGAAAGATACGTTTTTTTCTAATTTTAATGTCAAATGATTAACAAATTAAGAAAACGAGACTAATGATTGCAAATATTTACTGAGGGGGTATAAAAATAGCTATAAAAAAAACCTTAAAAGCGCGAGCCATAAGGTGTTAATAAAGATTTACTAATTTTATTAAAATTTTTACTATCCATTTATTTAATGGTTCTTTCTGCTTTTTTCTTAGCCGCCTCATTATTTTTACGTGTTTCGGTTGCCCGAATTGAACGCGTTTTTGTTTCGGCGATGTCATTATGAGGTTAGGGGGATTTCTAAGATTTCTCTATCCTAAAATCAAAAAGAGCCTAAAAGGACTAAAAAAGAGAGAACCATGAGTAAAAAAGGGAGAACAAACACAAAAATTTAGTCGTTCGCTATATCTTCTTATAAGCAATGACTTGACAGAACACATGGTTCATAGAAAAGCGAGGAAAAAGCGTCTAAACTGTTAATTTTACCCAAAATTTAAAGGCAATTTATAATGACTCTACCATTTTTTAATGAAACAGCTATCATAACTGGCGCAGGTTGTGGCATCGGCTACGAAATCGCCTTACAATTGGCATTGCAAGGCGCATCAGTTCTCATAAATGATATAGATGATGTTACGCTTCAAGAAGCGGCAGATAAAATTAAGCAACAAGGCGGTAAATGTTTAGCAATATCAGGCGATGCGTCTGACATAAATTGTATCAATTTGATGGTTGAAAAAGCCGTTAAAGAATTTGGTCAAGTAACAATAGGCATTGCCAATGCAGGTATTACCCACTTCGGACGTTTTTTGGACTTCACACCCGAGGATTTACAAAAAGTAATGCAAGTAAATTTAAGCGGCAGCTTTTTTTTAGCACAAGCCGTTGCCCATCAAATAGTTAAGCAAGGAACGGGCGGCAGTTTGCTCTTTATGTCGTCCGTTACGGGTCATCAAGCGCACAAGAACTTAGTGGCTTATGGCATGACCAAAGCAGGTTTGGAAATGCTCGCCAAAGGTTTGGTTGAGGAGTTGTCAGAATACAAAATAGTAGTCAATGCCCTTGCCCCAGGCGCAACAATGACCGAACGCACCTTAGACGACACCGATTATGCAGCAACATGGTCGCGCATAACGCCTTTGGGCAGACCAGCTACGGTCAGCGATATAGCAAACGCCGCTTTATTTTTGGTTTCTCCTCTCTCTCGACATATCACAGGGCAAAGTTTGGTCATTGATGGCGGTTGGACGGCTATAAGTCCTTCTCCTTATTGAAGTGTCCTATTTCGCTTATTGTTTTTTATCGAAAAACCGTGCATTTACAACTCGCAAGTGTATCTGACGCATAAAGGATTGAGCTATTCTTTGAACTTTTAGGGAAAAAATACTGAGGGGTATTATATTTACACCTTATAAAGTCGTCGAAGTGTTTAATTTCGACGACTTTTTTCATAAAATGATTGATTGAGACTATGATTTTAACATCGCTAGGCAATGCGCTTGTGTTTTGCCATAAAATAGGCGCAGATTGGACGACACGTTATACGTTATTGAGTCAAATGATAAAGCGCGGTTTAGCTGTTCGATACCGTAATTGGTACAATCGAATCGTTGCTGACCAAAAAACAAGGGCATTTAATGTGCGGATACCCAATAATAGAAAGTTATATTTGAGAACCCAAGACATGCCCATGATGCATGAGATTTTTAAGCGCGAAGATTACCGATTGAAGCTTGAAAAATCGCTGAGTGAAGCAGCAGTTGTCATGGATTTAGGCGCAAATATAGGTTTGGCAAGTATTTTTTTTCAGCAACACTATTTTCCCAATGCGCGTTTTGTCGCCGTAGAACCTTCTCCTAAGAATATCGCTGTTTTACAACAAAATTTGGCAAATAATATAGAAAAAGCAGAAATAGTGCCCGTTGTAGTCAGTAATAAAAACGGTTTATTACTTATTGATGATACAGAAGTGGGCTATAATGTGCATATTATTCATCAAAAAATAGCGCAAAATACTGAGGGGGAGAGAAGTACTGAAGTCATTGCCTTAACCTTACCCCAAATTTTTGAAGATTTGAATATTGAACGCATTGATTTATTGAAAATGGACATCGAAGGTGCGGAAAAAGAGGTCTTACAGGATGCAGCGCAATGGATTTCTAAGGTGCAAATGATGGTTATTGAACTGCATGGCGATTATACCGAAACACATTTGCAACGAGACATAGAACCTTATGGGTTTGTTGTTTCAAAAGCGCATGTTAAGCATCTTTTCTTAGCAAAAAGAGCACTTTCTTAATGAATGTTTAAGCAGAAACACTCAACTTTTGTACAAAAACACTGAGGGTATAAAAAAAGAGGCAACGCCCGAAAGCGTTGCCTCTTGTATTTTCCAAAACCAAAGGTTTTGATTACTTTTTCTTTTTCGGACCTGCTGCGGCTTTCGCTTCTGCTGCTGCTGCTGCACGCATGGCACGCGGAATTTCGATTAAAACAACGGGAATGGCTGGTGACATTGATACTTCGATGCCTTCAACAGGGTCAATATCGCGAACACGAGCCGATTGACCCAAATCCAATTTTGAAATATCGAGTGTCAATTGGTTGACCAATGTTTCAGGTGTACACTTGACGCTGATTTTACGGATACTTTGAAGCAATTTACCACCTGATTTTACGCCTGGTGACGTTCCACGTAAGCGCAATGGCAAAATAACTTTGATGGCGTTGCCTGGAATGAGTTGCAAAAAGTCCATGTGAAGGATTTTTTCACTCACTGGGTGGAACTGTACATTTTTAACAATCGCAGTGTAAGAAGCATCGCCAATTGTTACATCAACCGTTTTGAAATCGGGTGTGAAAACAAGGTGACGGACATCATGCCACGTCGTTGTAAAGTGAATGTTTTCTTTACCACCGTACATAACGCAAGGGATTGCATCGCTGTGACGCACAACTTTTGAAGCGGCTTTGCCCACGTTTTCGCGGACTGCAACATTTAATTTAAAACTTTCCATTTCGGATTTTTTTTCTTTGTTTTTTATATTTTTTATTAAAAACCGTCTTTCCCTGAAAAAGACGCGCAAAGATAATGTATTCGTACGAATTTTGAAGTAAAAGTTGTTTTTTAATTGAAATTAAAGGGAATGAGTAGGCGGGTGCACCCCCTCAGTATATTGATTAACGTGAGTTCGGAGATACAATCACGCACTGTTTCTCGCTTCGCTCGAAAGGCGTACGCGTAAGAAATCTATTG
>JAYTUR010000901.1:0-3725 GCA_043744475.1 Saprospiraceae bacterium
ATTTTTTACTACCTTAACAGTAAATCATTATACAAAAAACCTATTTATTTGTCTATTCAATATAAAATCTATATTTATACCGTCAAAACAGTAAATAAATGAACTTTAATGAAATAGCCTTACTTGTTCAATTTCATCGCAAAAGGGCGGGATTATCGCGTAATCAACTCGCAGACCTCGCTGACGTAGGTAAAACGGTTGTTTTTGACATCGAACATGGAAAAGAGACGGTACAATATCGGTCATTGGCAAAGGTTTTGGCAACTTTGAATATAAAAACGCAATTTCAAAGCCCTTTGATAACGGAATTTCAAAATTTTAAAAAAGACTTATATACATGAGAGAAGCCATTGTAAAAGTCCACGACCTTGAAGCAGGTATTTTGACAGAAACTAATGACAAACGTTATCACTTTGTTTACCATGCCGATTATAAAGGTACGCCTGTTTCGTTGACAATGCCTGTTCGTACTGTTGACGAAGGAAATCCCGATTTTTTCGGGAAGGGGAGGTATGAATTTGCCACTTTCCCACCGTTTTTTGACGGTGTATTGCCCGAAGGTGGACAGTTAGAAGGCTTATTGCGGATTCGGAAGATTGACCGCCATGATTATTTTTCACAATTGCTTGCTGTTGGTCAAGACCTTGTAGGCGCAGTCACTGTTTTTGAAAAATGAACTATTGTCGCATCACATACACGCCTTGTGGCGATGCCACTTACAGCCCGAAAGGTTTGGCTTTATTGTCAAAAAGCCTGACTGAATTAAGCGATTTGCCCTATTCAGCCGATGAACAACGGTTTGAAGCCGTTAGCCGTGCCGAAAAAATGAGTATTCAAGGCGTTCAACCTAAATTGAGTGCCGTACTGAACGTCAGGAAACAAGCGTTTGACATGACCGATTTAGGCGGTAAGTTTATTTTAAAACCTCAAAACAGAGACTTTCCACAATTACCTGAAAATGAAGCAGTAACGATGTGTATGGCAGCAAAAGCGGGTATCGAAGTGCCGACAATGGGTTTAATTGGCTCAAAAGACGGTAGTTTGACGTATTTTATTCGCCGATTTGACCGCATTGGAAAAGGAAAAAAATTGGCAACTGAAGATTTCGCACAACTACTTGGGCTTGACCGCAACACAAAATACGATGCTTCTATGGAAAAGTTGGTAACTGTTATTGAACAATTCTGCACGTTTCCAATGCCTGAAAAAGTGAAGTTGTTTCGTCTGGTTTTGTTTAATTTTTTAGTCGGCAATGAAGATGCCCATCTCAAAAACTTTACGCTGATTACCCGCAACAATAATGTTGAGCTATCACCTGCCTACGATTTACTCAATACGACGATTGTACTGAGGGGGGCAAATATCGAAGAATTGGCATTGCCTTTAGCAGGAAAAAAGCAAAAACTCGATAGTGCATTATTGGTCAATTATTACGGTAAAGAACGGTTAAAACTATCGGATAAAACGATTCAACATGTTTTAAACGAACTCACTGTTTCAATTCCAAAATGGTTTGATTTGCTCGATATTTGTTTTTTATCAGATGATTTGAAAGAAAAATATCGGCAACTTTTGGCTATTAGAGTAGGTATTTTAGGGCTAAAGTATAGTTAGGGAAAATATCAATTTTCCCTAACTATGTAAAAATCAACGCCTTATCAACGCACCCAAATCCTTTTCATACTTCGCAATCAAATCCGACATCACTTTTTCAATGTCTTTTTCGCCCAACGTTTTTTCTTTATCTTCAAAAATAAAGCTGACAGCATAGCTTTTTTTGCCCGCACCCAATTTGGTTTCGTCTTCAAAAACATCGAATAAATTGACATCTTTTAAGAGTTTTTTAGCGGACTTTTGAGCGATTTGCGTAATCTCCCCGAAGGTACGCGAAGCATCTAAAACCAATGCTAAGTCGCGTCTTACTGAGGGGTACTTACTGATTTCAGTGTAACCCACTTTAGCATTTTTCAATGCTTTTATGATATTATCCCATTGAAAATCAGCGAAATACACATCTTGTTTCACGTCGAAAGACTTGCGCAATTTGGGTTGTACCTTACCAAATTCCACCAATGTTTGTGCCCCACGATGGTATTTGAAACCAAAAGCAAATTGGGTATTCGTTATCGCTGTTTCTTGCAAACCGCCAATGCCCAGCCTTGTTAAAATGCCTTGAACATAAGTTTTTAAGGTGAAATAATCAGCCGAACCGCCATTTTTCACACGCCAACTTTCACCATATTTGCTACCTGTCACGATGACAGAAAGGTGCGCTGTTTCTTCAAAACCCTCCCCCTCAGTAAGGTAGGTCTTTCCGAATTCAAACAAACGTAAATCAGCTGCTTGACGGTTTTGGTTGTGGGCAATCGCCTCTAAAGCTGAAACCAACATCATGGGACGCATGATGTCAAGATGCACGTTTGATGTATTATTGACATAAACAAGACGTTGACTATCAACTAATTCTGTATTTTTATAAAATTTTGATTGGCTCAAACTCAATGCCATCGCTTCGTTGAAACCATTCGATGCTAAAAAATCAGCCGTTAAATTTTTAATGCGGTTGCGGTCAATACGCTCCGTTTCTGTAATCGCAGAACGAATTTGATTCGGCATCGGCACATTGTTAAAGCCATGAATGCGTAAGATTTCTTCAATCACATCGGCTTCACGCAAAACATCCGATTTATTGGTCGGCACACTCACGACCACGTTTTCATTATCAATCGTTTCCACAATTTCTATGTCCAACGCTGCCAATATTTTTTTCAAATAAGCATTGTCAAATTTTTGACCAATCAACCTTTCGACATTTTGAAAATTGACTGCAATGCGTTGATTGTCAATGGGTTTTGGATAAATATCTACCACTTCAGAAGCAATTTCACCACCCGCCAACTCCTTAATCAACAAAGCCGCGCGTTTCATAGCGAACAAAGTAACATTGGGGTCAGTCCCTTTTTCAAAGGTTTTTGCCGCATCTGTCCTAGTATTGTGGTGGAAAGAAGTACGACGCAAACGTTTACCATTGAAGTGCGCGGACTCCAAAAAGATATTAGTTGTCTCTTTTGAGACCCCCTCAGTAGGATTGCCAATAACACCCGCAATACACATACCCGTCGTATTACCATCGCAAATCATTAAGTCTTCATCGGTCAAATTAAGCGTCAGATATTCACCTAACTCATTCTTTTTCAATGATTTAAACTTTGTACCTGTTGTCAATGTTTTGACCACAATGCTTGCGCCACCGATTTTATCATAATCAAAAGCATGAAGTGGTTGACCGATTTCATGCAAGACAAAATTTGTAATATCAACGACATTATTAATCGAATTGACGCCAATAGCTGCCAAACGATTTTTCAACCAATTCGGCGATTCGCTAATTGTCACCCCTTTGATGCACACGCCTGAATATCTAGGACACCCCTCAGTATCCTCTACGGAAACATTAATTTTCAAGGCATTAGAATCAACTTTAAATGCGGATATGTCGGGCAAACGCACATCGCCACCGCCATGATGCACTTTCAAACGTGCCGCCAAATCGCGTGCAATGCCCAAATGCCCCATCGCATCAGAACGATTGGGCGTTAGACCCACTTCAAAAACAACATCTTTTTCAAGTCCAAAAACCTCTTTGGCGGGTTTGCCAATAGGCGTATTTTCGTCTAAAACGATGATACCCGAATGGTCGTTACCGATACCCAACTCATCCTCTG
>JAYTUR010000902.1:0-3725 GCA_043744475.1 Saprospiraceae bacterium
CTAAATGCAGAACAGTTAGAAAGGTTATTAAATACAAAAAGGCATTTTTAAGAGTGATGCTTTTTTGAAAACAACAACCTTAAAAATGCCTTTTACGATACATAAATGACTCAAAATGAGCATATTACATTAAATTTCTTCTTTCATTGACATAATCCCGCCAACGTTCTAAGCCTTGTGCATAATCTGGTGGCAACTCCGCTTCAAATTGCATCCATTTGCCTGTTGTGGGATGTTCAAAACCTAAGGAACGAGCATGTAAGGCTTGACGGGGCAAAATATCCATTGTTTTTAAGACAAATTGCTTGTATTTTGTAAAAATCGTTCCTTTTAAAATCCGATGCCCGCCATATTTAGTATCCATAAACAACGGATGCCCAAGGTATTTCATGTGGACACGTATTTGGTGCGTCCGCCCCGTTTCCAATTTACATTCCACCAAACTCACATAATACATAGGTTCAATAACCTTGTAATGCGTCACCGCATACTTACCTTGCTCACCCTCAGGAAACGGTACAATGACCGAATGTTCGTTGGGACTGCGCCCAATATGCACATTAATAGTGCCTTCTAATTCATCGGGTTGACCCCAAACCAATGCCCAATAACGTCTTTCTATGGTGTGGTAGAAAAACTGCCGCGCCAAATGTGTCATGGCAAATTGATTTTTAGCTACAACTAACAAACCACTTGTATCTTTATCAATCCGATGCACCAAACCCGGACGGTCATCTGCACCCACTTCTGAATAATCTGGTATTTTATCTTTAAAATAATAAGCCAAACCATTCACCAAAGTGCCTCTGTAATTGCCTACGCCGGGATGACAAACCAAACCTGCTTGCTTATTAATCACAATCACATCATCATCTTCATATATAATATTGAGTGGAATATAATCAGGCTCAACACGACCATGCTCAGGCATTTCTGGAAAAACAATGCTGATTTGCTGCAATGGCTTTATCTTATAATTGGGTTTTACTGCTTTATCATCAACTAAAACAGAACCAGCACGGATGGCATTTTGAATCTTATTTCGACTGACTTTTGATAATCTATCAGTCAAAAATTTATCAATTCGGGTCACAGTTTGACCTTTATCAGCCGTAAAACGGTGATGTTCATACATTTCATCATCTGAATTGCCGACCTGTTCCTCTTGTTCTTTTTCTTCATCTTCGGATGCCGGCATGAAATCTTCGTTGGGTGTCATTTTTTTAATGGATAGTGATAATGAATAATGGATAATTTTATTCATTATCCATTATCCATTTTTAGAATATAGTGTAGAAATCTTTTGTTAATTCTTTATACCCCTCAGTATAATCGCGCTCATCTGAATATTCGCCCACGTCACGGCTGTTTTCAATAATCAATTCATCTTGTGAAAATGTCCGATTTGTTAATTCAAATTGAAGCAACAAGCGCTCAATTCCTTTGTCTTCTTTTGAGCGAACATCCGTTCTGCGGGTCAAATAAAACCCATAAGTCCCAGCTATTTCAATGAAACGCAAACCTTCAATCAAAGGTAAAATGACACAAAATCGTCCATTTTTATCCAATAAAGCGCGTGTTGCATGCAACAAATCGCCATGAGGCATTTTTACGGTGTGCCTTACATTCGTTTTATCGCCTGTACTTGACAAAGTGCCACCCGTAAAAAAAGGTGGATTACTGACGACGAGGTCATATTTATGCGGCTGATGTTTAGAGAAATTTTGGATTGAATCATGAAACACAGTCAATCGGTCTGCAAAAGGCGATTCCTCCATGTTTTCACGTGCTTGTTCGACGGCTGTATCATCAATTTCAACGGCATGAATCAAACACGTTTTATCAAGCGAACCGTCTTGCTCTGTATGTACTGTTTTTTGTGACAACATAATGGCAATAACGCCTGTACCTGTACCAATATCGAGAATCGAATGTGCCCCTTTGACATCTGTCCATGCACCGAGTAGCACACCATCTGTTCCAACCTTCATAGCACATCTATCTTGATGAATGTTGAACTGTTTAAATGAAAAAGGTTTGCTGATTGTATTTTTTTCTTTTAGCATACATTGAAATAAGGTTTAATCTTCAGTTTAGAGCTTGAAATATTCTAAAACGACTGGTTTTTTAAAGGTGGTTATTCTTCTAACAACTGAATGTCATTTAACAAAAAGTACCCCCTCAGTGTAAAAACGTAAAAATCGCACTTTTTTAACGAAAAACTGCCATTAAAGTTCATTTTCTTAAAAAAGCCCCTTCAAACTTCGGTTTTGAAGAGGCTTTTGTTTTCAGAAAATAAATATACCAATATTACCTGATTACTTGTATCGTTTTTGTCAAAAACTTACTATCAACCATAAAACTAACAAAATACGTTCCCGAAGCTAAATGACTGAGGGGTATCGTTTTCGTTAATTCCCCCAATTGATTTCTGTAAATGATACTTTCAATCGGCTGCCCGTTTGTGTTCAAAATTGTCACTGTAACATCTCGAACAATGTCATTTTTCAAACGAATATTTATCACATCGCTGCTTGGATTAGGATAAATAGTTGCATCAAAACCTTTAAGTGTAATATCTTTTGTACCAACGCCTTGCTCTTTCCAACGCGCTTCAAATTCTTGAAGAAAAATATTGGCAACGGCAGGGTCATGGAGAATGAGTGTATTTTCATCATTCTTTGTCTCTGCTGAATTTGTCCAGTTATGAGAGCCAGTAATCACTATCGGGTCTGAACTTGCACCGGCAGGTTTGGCATCAATCAAGGCATACTTATGGTGATAAATGACCGACGAACCACCTGCTTTAAATAACTTGATATTCACATTATTCCTTTGCAAATAATTAATTTGCGACGATGCGCCTGCTGTGTCTTGATCTATAAGCCCACGCACGTTTGCACCGCGTCTTTGGGCATTATTTATAGCCGTTCCTAAATCAAAATAAGTTAGAATTAAAAGTGACATTTCAAGGTCAACATCGGCTGTGTTCACGGCATTGATAATCGCCAAAGAGGTTTCGTCAGAAGGTGAAAAATACACTTCGCACAATTTACCTGCTAACATGACTTGCTTGGGTGTGTTATCCTTTTTGTCAGAACCAAATTTACCCGTAACAGTATTGGGTGTAGCAGTTGAACTGCCCCACATTTCTTCAAATTCTAATCTATAAACCATTGCTAATGATTTATCTTGAATAAAAATAGCATTATTATAGTCCGTATAAATCTGTCCTGTTGACCAATTCATTGCACCCGACATGACCCACGAAGTATTGACACTATCGGCATCAATTATCATAAATTTGTTGTGCATCAAATCCGTTGACGGTTTTTTGATGACTTTAAAACCAAAACCAGTCGTATCAGTTAACACAATATTACTCGTACTTTTATCCGTCACATAACGAACACGCACACCGCGTGCAGTAGCCATTTTCAAGGCAGAAACAATGACGGCGGAGCTATTATTATACATCGCTATGTCAATCGTACTTTTAGCATTATTGATATATGAAATAAACTCTGATTCGCACCGAGCTCCTGTCGTTGCAAGGGGTTTATTGTTATTGCCTACTTTCACAGTGGTATCAACGGCATGGTTAAAATAGACTCTCGTTTCGCCAGAAGACTGCGAAGCTGTGATGACTGGAAATATTCGTGAAGAGTCAGTTTTGCCATTTGACCTTGAAAAAACGCGTATAAACAACAATTTTGAAGCTGTCT
>JAYTUR010000903.1:0-3716 GCA_043744475.1 Saprospiraceae bacterium
GCCAATCAATACACCCGGCGATGAAAGCCAACCCTATTTTAATATGACAACAGGGCAGCTTTATTTTTCTTCAAAACGGGATGGTACGCATGATATATATCGTGTCAAAATTGCACCAGATGTGGAACAGGAATTGACCCTCAAAGGACGTATCATCAATACGGCTACAGGTTTGCCGCTTGACGGGCGCGTGATGTATGGCGAAGCTGATGCACCGTATTATGAAAAATATGTCGAAACCATTGAAGGTTATTTCTTGATTCGCGTCAAACAAGGTAAACCCATCAAAATGATTGCCTTTAAGCCGGGTTATATTAACCATGAAGTTGTTTTGAATTATGATAGACGCGTCTTTTTTGGCAAAGCACAGGAAGTGACTCTGTACCTCGATTCAGTAGCAATTGGTGGCACTATTTCCTTGAACCCCATTTATTTTAAGCGGTCAACGCCTATTATTTTGCAAGAATCTTATGCTGAATTGGATTATTTAGTTGAAATTATGCACCAATTTTCAGAAATAACCATAACAGTTGAAGGACATACAGACAGCAATGGCACGCCTGATATTCTGATGAAACTCTCAGAAGACCGTGCCGAAGAAGTACGTAAGTATTTGATTAGAAATAAGATACACCCAAATCGCATCGCAACAATCGGCTACGGCGCAACGAAACCCCTCAGTAATAGCAGTAACGATGAGGAAACGCAAAGGCTGAATAGGCGGGTGGAATTCAGGATTACAAAAATTGCTTATTAAGATTTTTTGGGTGTATAACCAATTCCAAAAATTCGGACAACATCATTGCCGTCGCACCCCATACCACACGTCCATCTACATCGAAATAAGGTACATCAGGCAGGTACATACCTCTAATTGTCATATCAATACTTTTTTGGTTATCGGGATTCGTCAAAATACTGAGGGGGGCTTCAATGATGTCTTTAACCTCCGTCGTTTGGGGAATATACTGAGGAGGAGCATTTGTCCAACCTAAAAATGGATGAACATGAAAATTGCTGACAGGAATGTATAAATCTGTCATTTTGCCTATAATATTGACTGTTTGAGGGTCTATACCGACCTCTTCGTGGGTTTCCCGCAACGCGCAAGCCTCCAACGATACATCACTCGCATCAAGCGAACCGCCCGGAAAACTGATTTGATGGCTGTGTGGGTCATTGGCACTGCCGACCCTTTCGGTCAAAACAACGTGCCAATCTCCTGCTTTTGGAAACAATAAAATGAGAACAGCCGACTGACGTGCCGTGGGCGGTGCATCAAAAAATTGTCGGCGGGCGAAGGCCGCTTTTTTCATTTGGAAAGGTCTTCCGGGCAAACCTGTGGCATGGCGTTCTATGAGTCGTTCGATAAAAGTATCCATCATGGCGTAAGCATTTTTTGAAAAAATTGCCATAAAATATCGTCGGGCAAAGCAGCTGTCAAATCTATTTTTTTCTTCAAAAAGGGATGCCAAAAAGAAAATTGCCAAGCGTGTAAATGGATAGAACGGTCTTTATTGGCACGTCTTGCGCCGTATTTGACATCGCCTTTCACAGGGCAACCGATGGCGGCTAATTGTACTCGAATTTGATGATGTCGCCCTGTTTTCAAGTCAATTTCTAAAAGGTGGTAGCGGTCACTCGACCCCCTTAGTATATAATGCAATTCCGCACTTTTTGCTTGTTTTTTGTTCGATTCTGTTATAAAACTCTTGTTTTTTTCTTTGTTTTCTACTAAAAAATGCGTCAAATCGGCTTCTATACTGAGGGGGGTATTTTCGACAACAGCGAGGTATAATTTCACCGTTTCTCGATTTTGGAACTGCTGATTTAAGTAAGATGCTGCATTTTCATTTTTGGCAAACAAAACAATGCCGCTCGTTGGGCGGTCAATTCGATGCAATAAATAACAGCTTCTTCCTAAATATTCAGTTGCTAAATCTAACAGCGACACATCACCCGTTTTGTCAGGTTGCGTGGGCAACATGGCGGGTTTATTGAAGGCGATAAAGTCACCATCTTCATAGACAATCCAATCAGTTATGTTCATTTTATCTCTTCGAAATCGGTGAGTTCAGCGTCAGGACGTTGTTTTTTGATATTATCTTTCGGTTTTTTATCCGAAACATGACGGTGTTCCACGATGATTTTTGGACGAAACAAGGTGCGATAGATAAACATTATGACGACGATATAGAACAAATATTTCATGTCAAAATCAGGTAAAATTGAATAAAAAATAAATTAAAAATCGGCTGCAAGTTAGCCGTTTTTTATGGAAAATTGAACTATTATAAACGCTCAAACCAATCTATCGCATGGAACGATGCACAATCCAAGCCTTTTAATGTAACTTTGCACCGAATCATATTTTATGAATATCATGCTGAAAGATAAAATCCGCTTACTCGCAACAACCTACTTCCCAGATGTCGTCTCGATACGACGCTACTTGCACGAAAATCCAGAATTGAGCTACGAAGAAGTCGAAACAGGCAAATATGTCGCTCGAAAGCTGACAGAATACGGTATTCCACATGTTCATGGCGTGGCTGATAATGGTGTTGTAGGACTCATAGAAGGTAGAAATCCATCGAAAAAGACCATTGCTTTGCGTGCCGATATGGACGCTTTGCCCATATTAGAAAAAAATGACGTGCCTTATAAATCCAAAAACGACGGCAAAATGCACGCTTGCGGCCACGATGCCCATACATCAAGTTTGCTCGGTGCTGCCCGCATTTTGAATGAATTGAAATCCGAATTTGAAGGGACTATAAAACTCATTTTTCAACCTGCCGAAGAAAAAACGCCCGGTGGCGCCAGCATCATGATTGCCGAAGGTGTTTTAGAAAATCCGAAACCCCTCAGTATCATCGGTCAACATGTTCACCCGCCACTTGAAGCGGGCAAAGTGGGCTTGAAAGGCGGTATTTATATGGCTTCGAGCGATGAATTGTACTTGACAATCAGAGGAAAAGGCGGGCATGGCGCGATGCCACAAGAAGGCATTGATACGATTTTGGTAGCGAGTCATATCGTCGTAGCGTTGCAACAAATTGTCAGTCGCAATGCGAACCCCTCAGTACCAACAGTCTTAACATTGGGTAAAATCAACTCCACAGGCGGCGCAACGAATATCATTCCCGATGAGGTTAAAATTGAAGGTACTTTCCGAACTTTGGACGAAAAATGGCGCGCCGAAGCTAAAAAACGCATGAAAAAAATAGCCGAAGGCGTTGCTGAAGCCATGGGTGCAACGTGTGAATTTACTATTCAACACGGCTATCCCGTTCTTTTTAATGATGAAAAACTAACCGCTAAGGTCAAAGATTTTATGATTGAATATTGCGGCGCAGACAATGTGATTGACTTACCTATGCGCATGACTTCTGAAGATTTTGCCTATTATTCGCAAGAGATGCCTGCTTGTTTTTATCGTCTCGGCACAGGCAATCGCGAACGCGGTATCACATCAGGTTTGCACACCGATACCTTCGATATTGAAGAAAAAAGTTTGGAATTGTCTATTGGTTTGATGGCGTGGTTGGCGTGTAAGGAATTGGATAATTAAGTAGAAGGTTATCTGTCAATAAAGGGCTTTCCTATAAAAATAGCATACAGCTACTCACTGTTTTTTGCTTCGCAAAAAAGATATTGGTTTAAAAAAATCTCTTAGGGCGAAGTTCATTTCAAGAAAAAATCAAAGATTTTTT
>JAYTUR010000904.1:0-3714 GCA_043744475.1 Saprospiraceae bacterium
AGAAACAGTGCGTGATAGTATTATTGTATTATCTCCGAACTCACGTTAAATTAACACTTTGATCTTCGATTGTCCCCCACTTTTGATTTCTGGTCTCAGATTTCGGTTACATTCGAGACATTTCCTGAAATCCGACTTCCCAAATCCGAAATCGGTTTACCATTCCCTCAAAAAATATCAGTTGAATGACTTAACTCTCTGATTTTCAGAGAGTTGTTTTATCCCGCCGATTGGCAAAATAAACACCTGAAAGTATCAAAACCAAACAGGCTATTTGCATTATTGTTATCGTCTCACCATACCAAACACCCCAACCGATGGCAACAAAAGGGATAGTATAGGTGACTAATGCTGAAAAAAGCACACCTGTTCTTTTGAGCAACATATAAAAAAGAATTTGAGCCACAGCAGTACCGATGACTCCTAAAATAATAGACGCAAAACTGGCTTTTAGAAAAGAAGAATCTGTCCACGATGCTTGAAAATAGTCCGAAAAAACGAGGATAATCAAGGCAGGAATGGCTAAAATAGGGAAAGCAATGGCAGCAATATTGACCGAACCCACCGAACCTAAATGCCGTGCCAATAGATTGCCGTTCCAACCATAACCTATAGTGGCTAAGACAACGAGCATTGAGTAGCCAATTTGGTCATCTATTTTAAGTCCATCTTTTTGTATAAAAAGTAGGCATAAACCGACAAAACCAATGAGTACAGCACCAATTTTTTGTGGTGTTGTACTCATTTGAAAGAATAAAACACCTATTAAAATCGCAAAAAGAGGTGATAAAGCATTGACAATACCCGCTAATGAACTGTTGATATGCTCCTCTGCAATGCAAAATAGAAAGGCAGGAATAAAACTGCCAATCGCTGCTGAAAATACAATATACTTGATTTTTTCCTTTGGAATATGTCGAAATTGGCGCAAACCGATGGGCAGCAAGACAACGCCTGAGCTAAAAATCCGCATCGCTGCCACTTGATAAGCCGTTAGTTTTTCAAGCCCTTCTTTCATCAATATAAAAGAACTGCCCCAAATAAGAGTGAGGACAATAAAAAGTCCCCAATTCATGATATTTTTCATGCCGCAAAGCAACGCTTTTTTTTGGGATTCTGTGCCCGAAGTCATCGAAGTTGCGAACTTCTACGACTTTTAGTAAGGCAAAAAAAGTGTTACCAGACTTTCCCATTCCTCGTTGAAAGGCACATTTGGCATCGTTGTTTTAGCTCGGCGATACCAATAGTTGGCGTTCCAATCATCGCCTTCTTTGCGGTGTAAATAGGCGTGCAAACGGTCATATAACAATGTGCCTTCGATGCTTTGAGCTATGTCATGCGCCGCTTTCCAATCGCCTTGGGCATCATGAAATAAGGCTTCTAAAAGGATATTATTGCCTTTTGGGAAAGTGCCAGTAGTTAGGCAATTATCAAATTCAGAGCGCGTCATAGTGTTGTTTTTTATAAAAATGCTTAAAAAAAAGACGAATTTATAGTGTTTTTGTTTGAAAATACTGAGGGGTTTAACTCATTCATTTCGAGCAACTCGAAAATCATCTTTCTTTATGATAGCTTTGATATTTTCTTGCTTTCTAAAAAAAGAAAGCTCCATTAAGGTTGGTAAACGATATTGTTTACCCGTTCGCTCATTCAGTTTTTTTATAAATGTATTTTTATTTTCTGTTTCAACAATCACAGGACAGCTGTCACAAAAATTTGGTTGTTTAGGCATATCATTACCCATTATCGTTTTCCAATCTTTCTGTGTCACTTCATTTTTACTAATAAAAAAATCTTTGACGATGACATTGATAGCTTTTTTGTCATTTCCCATAACACCTATAGAATATGGACCGCCTTTAACGGCAATCATTTGTAGTGCAAAAGGGTCAAAAACGATGGTTTGTGTTGCATTTACTGAGGGGGGTATCACGCCACGCGGTTTATCGGTCAAGACCTCTTCTACTTTTTGCTTCCCTTTTTGCAAAAGGGGTTGAATAACGTAAGCATTGAGCAACCAAATACCTAAAAATAAACCAAGAATAATCGCCCCAACACCGACATTGATTTTATTGATTTTCCAATTATCATCGTCATTTTCTACTGTTTTTGTAGGCGTTTTGGGCGATTCCTCCGCTTTGGGTTTCGGGTCTTTTTTGGTAACGGGTTTTGTTTCAATTTTAGGTTCAATCGGTTTAGGTATTTTTACCTCTACTTTGGGCTTTGGATTTAAAAACAAATTGGCTTCTTCAATGTATTGTCCGTTTGGAAATTTCGTGATATAGGCAATCATTCCGGTACGTGTGCGCGGTGTTTTTGCCCAAACTTCAAAGTCTTCCGCCGCTGCCATGCGTTCACTTGCTTCATTTCGGTAAGGCGAATTAGTGTTGTTCTGCCAAAATTGGAGATACGCATCGGCTGTATTGGTGCGTTTTGTACGCTCCCACAAGGCATCATGGGCGCGTTCTGCCGCTTCTTTTTCCAATGAAACGATGCGATTTTCAGCTTCTTTGACCTTTATACTGAGGGGGTACTTTTTGATAAATTTTTGAAAATCAGAAACCGTATTTTTACTTAAAACAGCTGCCCAATCGGCATTTTCATCGTATTTTAAGTGAAAATAAAACTGCCCGCCTTCGTGTCCTCTGACTTTCAAAGGTTCGCCACGTGGCGTTTGGTCGGCATTGGCGGAGACAATTTCCATCATTTTAGCACAGAGTTCAGCAACGCCTAATGCTTTATCGTTTTTATCCAATAAATCCAAAAGTTTGGCAGCAAAAGGACTGTTTGTCCCTACCCTACCATCGTCCACAATTTCATTACGTCCTGCCGTTAGTCCCCAACGTGAAGCGTCCCGTTCAAGGCGTTCAGTTATATCCCGACTTGAATCGCCAGAAAAAAGGCTGCCCGAAAAACAAGAATCGGCAATGAGGAAAGTATGGTGGCTTGGAATAGCATTCAACACATCTCGAATGGTAGAATTGGGCAAATAAGTGTCAAAAGACCCCGCTTCGGCTTCAACGGGTATCCAGTAACCTTGTTGGAAAATGCGGTCATATTCACCGTGCCCTGAGAAATAAATAATGAGATTGTCATCATGATTGACCTTTTCTGCTAATTGGCGAAATATTTTTTGAATGTTACGACTGTTGGCAGCTGCATCAAAGAGCGTTGTGATGTTTTCCGCTTCAAATTGGTATTTTGTTGTCAATAATTGGATGAAATCCTGCACGTCTTTGACCGCATTTTTCAATTTTGGGCAAAACACATAGTCGTTGATGCCCACCGCAAATAGGTAGTTTTTGCCTTTTTTCGTAGCCGTTTCGCTATACTGAAGGGAGCGACCGATTGCACCTTTTTCAGACATAAGAATAGAGAGATTTTTCTCCAACATTAATTTCACGAATTACACGAATTGAACGAATATGTTTTTATCCTTTCAATTTGTGAAATACGTGTTGGAAGACTTTTCAACATAAATTTTAAACAAATATAGAAAAAAGAATCGTTTAAGCACAAAAATCAGCCATTTACTTTAAAGCTTTCGCAATCGCCTCGTTTCCACTCAAAGCACCATTAGGTACAATGATATTTTTTACTTAGATACACATTTAGGAAACTTTATACATTCGAGCGTTGATTAGTTATAGAATCCCAGATCTGGGTGTTTAAAAAAATTCATTATCACTTGTTTGTCATTTTTAATGTCATTTA
>JAYTUR010000905.1:0-3697 GCA_043744475.1 Saprospiraceae bacterium
TTTTTTTAGACCGAAGTTAATTTTGAATCGTTTTACGATTCAAAATTAACTTCGGTCTGATAGGTTCTTTTTCTTGTACGCTTTTTTGCGAAGCAAAAAACAGTGCGAAATATGTTTAGTGCGTAACATCAGTTAGTTATAAAAAATGATTGAGCAACTATCAGAGATTTCAAAAAATCTATCCGATTTCTTACCCCTCAGTACGACCTCATCTAAATGTAAAAAGAAGATGCGTAAATAGATCGTAACGATGCACCGTATTTAAAAAATCAACATGATAAGGTTCAAAGCTGTCAGTCCTGTAAAGTTTTATATTTTCCTTTGAGTAGGTATATTTTAGACCTAAACCGAGCGTAATCAGCTTTGATAAGGGCTTCTGAATTGCTGCGGTTACAAAAAAGCCAATATCACCGTAGCCATCTAATTTATCTAAAGATGGTCGTTTAGGTGGATTTTTTAAGCCAAACGCAGCTGGATAAGTTGGACTTAATTCGTAACGTGAATAGTTGCTGAATTCACCTTCCATCTTTGGTGACACTATTTTATTGAGAATAAAACCTAATGAAACGATTGACTCAAATTTTTGAACATTTTTTAGCAACTGATATTTCACTTCAAATGGTACATACTCAATTTTTCTATATGATAAAATAGGTACAGCTTTAAACAAAAATTTTGACTCCCATTCACCATTTATCCACCTGCCCAACGAATCTGCAGATTTCATACTATTATTAATTGTTGAGTTAAATTCAGTTGATATACTCAGCCTATTGGTCACATTTAACTGAAAACTGATACCAAAGCCAGGCGCAATTGAGTTAGAAATGTATTTGCCTTCATAATAGTTATTCAATATTTTAGGTCGAGCAATACTACCAATGCCTTTAATACCAACTGAAAAATACTTTTTGAAATCAAATCCTACATATTTTATGCGCTCTACTCTGTTGAATTTCGATTTAGAGCATTCGGCAAAAAGGCTGATGGCTCGCTCTAAACTTGTTTTGTCATAATAGACTCCTTTAATTTTCTGCTTAACATCTTCACATTTTGGAAAATAGGTAAATAAAAACGCTTTTGGATCAGAACCATTGATACGTCTAATGACGGGTAATTCTTTAGAGCTAATGAAAAACAGCTCGTTTTCATTTTTTGAAAACCCTCTGAATAAATTTATGTCCCCCCTCAGTAAATTATCTATATAAATTATTTCTTCCTGTCCTTTATAAGTCAATTTTTCTGTCAAAATGACCGTACTATCGTTTTTACCATTTTCTAAAACAATTTTTTTGACATCATCTATGACAATAGTTTGGCTTTTTACGTCAATTTGAGTTTCTTTAATTTTAATTATATTCAACCGAAAAAGCTCCATATCAAAAAAGCCAGTAACTTTTTTCCCTTTTTGATTGATATAATAGCCATTGGGGAGTTCGATTTTTTGAGCATTTAACTTCACTAAAAAGAAATTAAAGAAAGTTAAACAGACAATTAATCTTCTAATGCTTCGCATGATTTAATGTTTTAAGTGATGAGAAAATTTTTAATATTATACTTAAAACAACCCTTAATGTTCCCCTCAGTATAACACCTTTTTTGCCCCCGCATTCACTTGTAAAAGACGTACTTTTTCATTGTTAACCGCTATCATCAAATAATCTAATCCTTTGATTTTCAAAGGCTTAATATCGCGTATCATACCTTTAATAAATAAACCACTCCGTGGAAAACGAACCGCTTCAAAATCCATATTGCCTTTATTCAACAAAACTTCGCCGTAGCTGCCGTCAATGCGACCGAACTGTGGCAAGAAGTTAAAATTGTTGCCGCCAGTGATGATATCGGGTTTGCCATCGCCATTAACATCGCCGATATAAACGGCACAAACGGACGACAACTGTGTTTCCAAAGGCAATTCTTTGAGCGTAAAATTGCCCTTGCCATCGTTAATCGCTATGACAGATTTAAAATAGTCAATCTGTTTGACATCTGCTGATTTGATTTTATCTTTTGGAAAAAGCTCTTGAATCGTTTTTTTAGCGTAATCATGATGTTTGAGCACTTGTTTTTTCAAAATAGGCATCTCTTTCACCATATCGCGCTTCATAATGACGGGTAAATCTTTACCATTGACGGTATATGAAAGGATTTTTTCCATATACCCATTACCGTCAAAATCGTTCAACCAAAGTTTAATCGGCGGGTCGTTGCGGTCGGCGAGGTAGCAGTTTTCGCCGGTGTTGCCCAAAACCATGTCCAAATCGCCATCACCGTCGAGGTCAGCCACGTTTACAGCATACCAAAAGCCATTCTTATCTTTAAAAACATCGTTTTTCAAGGCTTCTAACTTGCCCTTATTGTTGTATTTGAAAACAGTTGGTGGCATCCATTCGCCCACTACAATCAATTCATTCTTTTTATCACCATCTATGTCCGCCCATTTGGCATCAGTTACCATACCGATGTGGTCTAATTGCGGCGATACTGAGGGTGTCACATCTGTAAATTTTCCATGTCCATCGTTTTGATAGAGATAATTTTTAGGCGAAACACCATACATAAGCGGTGTACTGCGGCTGCCGACGAACAAATCCAAATCCCCATCGCCATCATAATCGTTGGCAACGATAACCGATGTGTTCATGCCATTTGTAGGCAATGAACCCGCGTGCATCGTAAAATTGCCTTTGCCATCGTTGAAAAACAAACGGTCTTGATTCTCTCGTTCACCTGCCGCCATAAAATTGCCACCCGAACCAACGTATAAATCCAAATCACCATCGCCATCAGCATCAAAAAACTGGGCGGCGGTGTCTTCAAAAGGAATAAATTTTGCAATTTCAGGGTTATTCATCACCTTGAAATTGCCGTTTTGTTGTATATAAATTTCCTTTTTTTGACCTCTTGCCCCACATATATATACATCATCGAGTCCATCGCCGTTGATATCGCCAATGGCTAATTTTGGCCCTTCTTTCGAGAGCATCATCGGTATTGTTCTTTCGCTGTAAAAATCAATTTGAGGGTCTTCAACATGAGTAGGCAGTGAATTAGCTATTGTTTCATCAGCCTTTAAAATCGGTTGTTCAATGGCTTTTTTATAATCTGCTTTTGTTCTTTTACTCGTTTTATAATTAATGGTATTGAGTTTATTCAATTGATAATCAAGGAGTTTTGTGTAAGTTCTGTCGTACCAATACACTAAAACGCTGTCCACTTTTTGACCTTTCGGCAAACCAATCATCTGTTTGTAATCCATTGATGATTGAAAACCACGTGTCGGAATATTTTCTTTTTGATAAATTTGACCACTGCTGAACACTTGAATTTTTGAACCAATAGCAAAAGTATTTTTATCTCCCCCCCTCAGTAAAAAACCGATATAAGCCACTGATGTGTCTTTTGTTGTGTTGTTTTGATAGACTAAAGCCTCCTCATTGACATTGTTGACGACTAAATCTAAGTCGCCATCGTTGTCCAAATCGCCATAAGCCGCGCCGTTTGAGAAGGTTTTATCCGTCAAACCCCATTGTGTTGACACATCTTCAAAACGCAAATTGCCTTTGTTTTTAAACATCAAATTCTGAATGGGCACAGACGGCATTTTTTTAATAACTTCTTCAACTTGTTCTTTTTTGCCTGTCATTGCCATTTTTTGAATAATGTCATCGGCAAAAAAGTCTATAAAGTCTTG
>JAYTUR010000906.1:0-3690 GCA_043744475.1 Saprospiraceae bacterium
ATGAAGCGGATGCGCAATAAACAAAGCCGTTGCAATCGTCGGCACCGGAAAAAGTAGCGCCCATTTTGATTCGCTTACCCCCTCAGTATTTTTATTTGGAAACATAAAAAGTAGCACTCGATACATCAAAATAGCCGTGAAAATATACAACAGAACATTGATAAAATGCCCAGCCGCTTTATTTCCTTTACCAAATAGGCTCGTTTCTGCTGCAAATGTCGCTATACTGAGGGGTCTATAACGGTCGCCTTCGAGTAAGTTTTTTTGCTCACCAAAATAGCCGCGAAAACTTTCATATCTGAAAATATCGCCGATACCCTCAAAACCCCGTTGCGTAAATTTATTGCCCGTAATAACCATTGTATCATCCAAAGCATAATCGAAACGAACGGTTGAAATATAAAGACCCAATGCCAAAACGCTCAAAACTGTTAATACCAAAGCATTTTTCTTGAAAAATGACGACTTTTGAACGGTTTTTATCGATTTGAAGGATTTAGCCACGAGTGGCTTGGGTGGCGTTTTAGAGGCTGTTATACTTTTTTTATTCTTAGACATATGTTCTGTTTTGTAATATCTTACTGATTATCAAAGTGAATGTTTCAAACACGCTCAATAATCGTTGCAACGCCCAAGCCTGCACCACCACCCAAAGCAATCAAAGCCCGTTTGAGTCCTTGCCGTTCCAATTCATCGAGTACCGTTCCGAGCAACATTGCCCCGGTTGCACCCAATGGATGACCCAGCGCAATTGCCCCGCCGTTGACATTTAAAATGGTATCGTCAATCCCAATATCACGTTGAAATTTAAGGACAACCGACGCAAAAGCCTCGTTTACTTCCCACAAATCAATATCTTTAGGCGTCAAACCTGCTTTTTTCAAGACTTTTTTGGCAGCGGCAATATGTCCCAATAACATAATCGTTGGCTCACAGCTAACCGTCGAACTCGCAATAACCCGCGCCCGAGGTGTTAAACCCAATGATTTACCTTTCTCCAAACTACCCACTAAAACGGCTGCTGCGCCGTCAACAATACCCGACGAATTGCCTGCCGTATGCACATGCCGAATATACTCTACTGAGGGGTACTTTTTCTGTGCCATGGCATCGAAACCCATTTCACCATGTTTTGAAAAAGATGGTGTCAAAGCCGCCAAATCATCTGTTGAACACTTAGGGCGCACATGCTCATCTTTATCCAAAATCACCAAACCCACCCAATCACGTATGGGTACTAAAGACTTATCAAAATAGCCTTTTTGCATGGCATAAGTGGCTCTTTGATGCGATTGCAAGGCATAAGCGTCCAATTCTTCGCGTGTAAAACCCTCAATCGTAGCAATCAAATCAGCGGCAACGCCTTGCGGCAAATAGTTGATTTTACCAACCACGTCGGGGTCGAAAAGCATCGGACCATCATCAGAGTGAATCGGTACGCGGCTCATACTTTCAACGCCACCCGCCACGATAAGGTCTTCAAGCCCCGACCGAATTTTCATGGCTGCCAAATTAACCGCTTCTAAACCCGAACAGCAAAAACGATTGATTTGCATGCCCCCCACCGATTCATGCCAATCGGCGAACAACAAAGATGCTTTTCCAATATTACCGCCTTGGTCATCCATAGCTGTTACGCAGCCGAAGATGCCATCGTCCACTTGCGAGGTATCGAGATGATTGCGGTGTTGTAATTCTTTCAATACATCACTTAACAAGTCAATGGCACGTACTTCGTGCAGCGCACCAGTAGATTTGCCTTTGCCGCGTGGGGTTCTAATGGCATCATAAATATATGCGTCAATCATTTTCGATTGTTTATTACGAAATTCAGAAAGGGTCAAAAATAGGAAAATATATAAAAAATGGTGAGATACTGAGGGGTAGTTTTTTGATGTTAGTTCAGAAAAAAGAAATCCACCAAAAAACCTTTTCTTTGCTTCAAAAATCTTCCTAATTTATGACTAACCACAATCAAATCCTCGAACAAGAGGAAACACTCGACCCACAAGACTGGACATCCCTTCGCCATCTCGCGCACAACATGGTGGACGATATGCTCGACTATCTCGAAAATGTTAAAAAACGCCCCGTTTGGACTCCGATGACTGAGGGGGCTAAATCTGCGCTAAATCAGCCGTTGCCGACAGAACCGACTCTACCAGAACAGGTTTATGAGGATTTTAAAACACACGTTTTGCCCTTCAATATGGGCAATGTACATCCCCGTTTTTGGTCATGGGTCAATGGCAACGGGACGGCGATGGGTATGCTGTCCGATATGCTTGCTTCGGGCATGAATCCGAATAACACGATTGGTGAACACGCAGGGCAATACGTTGAAAAACAAGTGATTACGTGGTTAAAAACAATGTTTGGCTACCCCTCAGTAGGCAGCGGATTGTTGGTCAGCGGTGGCTCGTTGGCGAATATTACAGCCATTATTGTCGCTCGAAATCATTTTGATAGTCAAATTAGAGCGACTGGAAACGCTTCTGTTGGCGGTCAATTGACGATGTATTGCTCATCTGAAACGCATAACTGTATCTTCAAAGCGGCAGATGTGATTGGTATTGGCAACGATAATTTAAAAAAAATACCTGTTAACAGCGATTATGAAATAGATGTTGAAGCCCTGAAACAAGCCATTTTAGCCGATAAAAACGCGGGAAATGTCCCTTTTTGCCTCGTCGGCAACGCAGGAACGGTCAATACGGGTGCGATTGACCCCCTCAGTAAATTGCAAGATTTGGCGCGTGAACATGGGCTTTGGTTTCATGTGGACGGCGCATTTGGTGCATTGGCAAAACTCGATGCTGCTTTCGATACCCGACTTAAAGCGATTGAAACGGCAGACAGTGTGGCTTTTGACTTGCATAAATGGCTATATATGAACTACGATATCGGCTGTGTTTTGATTCGTGACGAAACGATTCACCGCGCCGCGTTTGCACAAGCCGCTTCGTATTTGGCACACCATGAACGCGGTTTGGCAAGTGGTATCGAGCCGCGTGGCAATTTTGGATTAGAACTATCCCGCAGTTTTCGCGCCTTAAAAGTGTGGATGTCTTTGAAAGAACACGGCATAGAAAAGTATCGTCGGCTTATTGGACAAAACATCGCACAAGCATTTTATCTCGCAGAACTCATTGATAATCAACCGCTTTTAGAACTTTTGGCAAAGCCTGTGATGAATGTCGTTTGCTTCCGTTTTAATCCCAAAGGACTTTCAGATGAGGCTTTAAACGCTTTGAATAAAGAAATTTTGATGCGTCTGCATGAGCAAGGTATAGCTGCACCCTCTTATGGATTGCTCAATGGTCGCTATGCGATTCGAGTTGCCAATGTCAATCATCGGAGTCGAAAAGAGGATTTTGAGGCGTTGGTTAATGGCGTTTTGGCGATTGGGAAAAAGCTAATGCCATAGCTTTTCATTTGAAAAAATTAGGTTAACGCACTGTTATTTGCATGCAATGAGGCAAGAAAAGCCGTGATATTGAGTACTCCGACCAAAAAGTCCATTGTATTAATTTTAAGGTGCGTAGCTCCGATACTGTTTATCACGCAGAGCGTGATGGCGCAGAATGCGCTCATAGAAAAACCACAAATACCGATTCTTTCTAAGGTGCGTAGCACCGTCACCGTGTATATTACCTTATTAATAGGTGTCGGTGCTACGCACCTTAATAA